>JBPBQB010000019.1:0-44742 GCA_050954545.1 Janthinobacterium lividum
TCAGCCAGAGACAAAGGAGAAAAAGACGAAGACAGCGGACAACTCCTCAAGAAGATGTCTCAGGATACCTCATCACTAATTTAGATGCGCTGGCCCTGTTTGGATATGAAGTTTCCGCTATCAACCGCCGCCATAGATCTCAGGCTTGAGAATGCCGATGTAAGGCAGGTTGCGGTACATGCCTGCGTAATCCAGGCCGTAACCAATCACGAAATGGTCTTCGACCTGGAAGCCAAAGTAGTCGACCGGGACATCCATACGCCGGCGTGACGGCTTATCCAGCAGCGTACAGACTTTGACCGAAGCGGCCCGGCGCGAACGCAGGTTTTCCAGCAGGTAAGAGAGCCGCAGAGTAAGGCCTGTGTCGACAATGTCTTCGACCACCAGCACATGCTTGCTTTCAACACTTTCGTCCAAGTCTTTGAGAATACGAACCACGCCCGATGACTTCGTATCCGCGCCATAGGATGACACCGCAACAAAGTCATAGGACAGTGGAATTGTGATCTCGCGCACTAAGTCCGCCAGAAAGATATTCGCACCCTTCAGAATACAGACCAGCATCAGCTCTTTGCCGGCATAATCCAGCGAGATTTGGGCCCCGAGTTCCGCCACACGATGCTTGATCTGCGCTTGTGTCAGCAGCACCTGCGCGATGTCTTCTTCCATTCTCAGTTCCGCAGTTGCCATGATTAACTCCCCACTCCACTATTCAATACAGAGGCCTGCGCTAAACGCAGATGCACTAAAAAATCATTGATCGCAGCTCGGTTTGGGACTTCTTTCGGCAGTGTCGATTGCTCCCGTGCGAGCTCCAGACGCTCAAAAAGGTCGGCAATCGCGGACGTATAACCCGAATCGTCTCCTGTTATTTCCGCCTGCTCCTGGGTCTTCATTGCCAGCAATGGTTCCAAATCGAGATCAAACCGCGTATTAAGACTCTGTAAATTCGCTTCGACAACGCCTTCAGTCAGGAGTACGATACCTGTCATCAAGACCCGGTGCAGATAAAGCAGGCGTTTGACTGTTTTGCCGACACCCGGCTTTTGATAATCCCGCCATTCGCCCTTTGCGAAACCTGCGTAATGATGATAAAGACGCTTACTCAAACTTTCCTGCGCCAGTGTTCTTAGCTCATCGTGTGCGGGCAAAGTCAAAACAATCAGTGGCGAGAGAATCTGTTCGAGTACATAGCCATTTGGCTTGACCAGCAGCCGGAGATATTTGGCGATCTCATGCCCGACAAGCTCCACTTCGACCCCGCCGACAATCGCTTCCGGCTCCAAAGTCTCGCGTACCGTGTCCAGAGAGAGAATAGCTTTGAGAGGGGCGGCAAAACTCCCACGCAGATCAACATCGCTGTCCACGGACGGAAAGCCGTATAGATGCGCCCCGCTCACCGTCACAAACAGCAGGTCAGGGATATTTTCGACCGCATACTGCCGCAAGCCATCAAAATCAAGCTTGCTCATGCTGCCATGCTTCATCCTCTTCCGGCGTGTCCCAGAACTTACGGAGGGTTGCTTCGCTTGCCAGAGCACAAGCGCGGCCTAAATCTTCCGGCAAATCAGGAATTTCAAATACTTCTCCCTCATCTGTGATAAAGGCAGGCAGAGGCTTACGAAGAAGCTGCTGACGAATCCACTCGTTGACACTCAGGCTGGCACGTTCCGCGGATTTTTGAATTTGCTTTTGTTCTTCGGGTGCAATTTCAATTTCAAGTTTCGCCATAAAGCCTCCCTCTCTCCCTTCTGACACATACTCGGGCTTGGAATCATCTTAATATCTGACAGTGGCTGGGGGGCCAGTAGCAGGCGACGGCCTGGCCGATGATGTCGTAGCGCGGCAAATCGCCCCAGTACCGGCTATCGTCGGAGACATCGCGGTTGTCGCCCATGACAAAGTATTGACCGCTTGGAATTGTCTGAGGTGCCATGTCGCCATGCGCTGTAAATGTTTTGTACGGTTCCGGCAGCAGCTTCCCGTTGATGGACACAAAGCCGTCCCGGATCGCGACGGTCTCGCCCGGCAGCCCAATCACCCGCTTGACATAGATTTGCTTTATGTCCTTTGGGTAATCAAAAATGACGATCTGGCCGCGCTTTGGGGTGCTTAGATAGTAGGCAAGCTTGTTCGCCAGCACCCGTTCCCCTGTGTAGAGATGCGGCTGCATACATTCCCCGGACACGCAAAAACCTTGCATGACAAACATGGTCGTTGCAACTGCCAGCAGGCATCCGAGCACTACTTGTTCCCATTGAGACACGGCAACAGAGCGCCGCCCTGAAGCCGCGCGAAAATATGTCGTCAGTTTTGCAGGGGACAGCGTGGTCATGGTATTTCTCTTGCAAGATTGTTGCCAACTTCTTGGCACTATCTCTATAGACGCTTTCAATCTGCTGCCATCACGGTTGTTACTAGGGGGCAAAAACATCGGATAACGAAACAGTGAGGCCGGGAAATACTGAAGAACTAACCAAATCTGTGTCACGAAAGACTGCTACTGACTCTTCCGTTTCCGGCGTCAAGCGCAGCACTTCGATGGTCAGCAGGTTCGTGTTGACAACCCAGCATTCCTGAACATTTACTTTACGGTAGTCGCGCAGCTTGCCTTTGAGTGTAGCTTTCGTATCACTTGGCGAAAGTATCTCCACAACAAGCTCAGGAGCCGGGTCAAGAGCGCTGGGGTCAAGTGGGTCACGGCTGCCAAAGCGCTCATGGCTGATAAACAAAATGTCAGGCTGACGTGTTTTGAGAGGTGCCAAGTCAATCAAAACGTCGCAGGCGGCGATGACCATTCTGCCTGCATTGCTTATGCGCGAAAAGGACTTGAATGCCACAGCGATATTAAATAAAATGTCCTGGTGACGTACACTCGGGTTAGGCATCCAGCAGCGGACTCCGTCGATAATCTCATAGCGGCGGTTGATTTCACCCTCTGCTAAGTATTTCTCATAAGTGAGAAGCGGAGCAGCCGGTTTTTCCGCAGTGATGCTCATAGCGGTATTGTACCCTGTCAGGCATGGAAACGCAGACATAAATAAGCCCGCCGGCCTATGGCAAACGCGGCGGGTAGTTGTAAATAAGGGCTAAAGAAGCTCACTGAGGTCGGCATCGCCGATGGCGACGCCGCTAACCTTACGCTTGATGCGGGCCAGCGCGTTGTCTACACTTTTGGTCTTGCAGCGCAGCTCCGAGGCGATCTCGCGGTAAGATTTCCCAAGCTGATAACCGGATAGTACGTGCCATTCGAATTCGGACAATACCTGCTGAAGTGTCTCGTGCAGGATTTTTGTGTCTTCGTTTCGCAGCACCATGTCTTCCGGGTCGGAACCGTCTAAGTTAGGAAGAATGTCGGACAAGTTCCAATCCGTGGACGAATCATCGGACGGGCTTTCTAAAGAGAGTGACTGGTTCAGCGGCATTTGCTTCTGCCGGGTCGCAGTCTTGATGGCAGTGATAATATGGCGGGTGATGCAGACTTTGGCGAACGCAGGAAACGAAATGGCTTTGTCGGAGCGAAAATCAATAATCGCCTGCCACAGCCCGATCTGACCGACTTGCAACAGGTCTTCTTTTTCAGCACCGACTAGAAAGTAGGACTTGACTTTAGTCCGGACAAGATTCCGGTATTTATACAGCATATACTCAGCGGCGGCATTTTCGCCTCGCTGAGCACGGGAAACGATTTCTCGGTCAGGCATATCGGCATATTTAAGCTGAGATTGGCGCAGACGATCCGACAGGTCGCTGGCGGCGCTCCAATCACTGGATTGGGTTCTGAACAAAGGGAACCTCACTGGAGGAATGATTAACGGTTAAGTAGGAGAAATATGAGACGAAAAATCAATGGGCCGGTTCGTGCTCGATTTCGATACTGAGCGTGCTGATGACAACTGCCAGCAGAACCAGTGCGACCGTGGCGACCGTGGTCAGCGGAGCTACGGGGATTTCGGTGATTACACGGTTGCCGAACTTAACGCGCAGCGCACGGACACGGTCATTGCCCATGACGCGCTGGACTTCGCCGAAGAGGTCAACGCCCAGACTGAATAAGTTGGTGGCGGGAATATTTCCTTGCATGATGGAACCTTTAGAGACAGCAGATTTGTGTAAATGCGACTGATTTGGGGCTTTAGCCCTTTTCGGCAGAACTCATCCAATGACAATAAAAATATAAATGAGAAGATGCAGAAGAAGGAAGTTGCCGGTCACATGGGTTTATTATACACGGTGGGTCTCGGGGCGTCAAGCCTTTTACCCGGCATATTGACTGTGGCAAGGCTTGTTTTAGAGGATTAGGAGGTTTTCAGGAGATTTTGGGCCGAAACATCTATTTTCCGGCCACATCAGTCCCGTTTCGCATATAAGTCTTCACGCCAGTGATGGTGTCCATTACGGCATGGTAGCTGGTGAACGAGTATAGCTCATGACTGACAGTGCCGGTGCTGACCATGGCAGCCGAAGCAACGCACTTAGGGTCGGCAGTAACCATTGCCGCGACAACGCTATGGGCGACAATCGTTCCAGCGGCAAGGCCGCATGCCAGGCCAAGCAGCTTGTCGAACATACCGGCATCAAACTGAGTCATGCCGTAGACATACCAGGAGACGCCCAGCAGAAGTGCGCCGAAAACCAGAAACAGCAGGCAGAATGCCCAGCTTTCGTTGACGGCAGCCCCGCCTGCGTGGAGGCTCAGCCGTGCTGCCAGCACAGGTGCCGTAAGTGATGCACCCCAGAGTCCTGCATAGAGTGCGAGAGTATCAAGCATTGTCCGCCCGAAGCCGCGCACCAGCCCGACGCAGCCAATTGCGATGATCAGCACAATTAATCCAATGTCTAATGCGTTCATACGCTGAATATCGGCATTTCTGCCGGGCAACTTTATCCCCGGCACGGAGGGATATGTGCTATAATTACCGCCGAAGTCATCCGGGTGGCCGCTGCTCATGCCGCCAGGCAGGATGCAGAGGAAAGTCCGGGCTCCACAGGGCAGCGATGCCGGCTAACGGCCGGGCGGGGTGACCCGCCGGAAAGTGCCACAGAAACATACCGCCCCCTGCCCCATTTTCATGGAAGCTAGGGGGTAAGGGCGAAATGGTGCGGTCCTTCGGGGCTTAAAGTAAGAGCGCACCGGGTCAGCGGAGACGCTGATGACGGGTAAACCCCATCGGGAGCAAGGCCGGCGGGCGCGGTCTGAGCGTTTTTGTCCTCGCCTGGAATGACAGGACGTGACGCGCCCCAATGCGCCGCTTGAGGCCCGCAGTAATGCGTGTCCCAGAGAGATGGCCACACAAACACAGAACCCGGCTTACAGGGTGACTTCGAACTCGTACAGCAAAAATCCGCTCTGCCGACTATGGCCGAGCGGATTTCTTGCTTCCCTGCTTTTGACTATCGCAGTACATTCACACTTCCCCACAGACCACTCTGCCGCCGACAATGGTGGCGGCAACTTTCAAGCCGTCGGCCCATTCGTCAGGCGGCAGTGTCAAAAGGTCACCGGAGAGAATGGTGAAATCAGCGCGGTGTCCGGGGGTAATACGGCCCCGGTCATTTTCCAAGAATGTGCTGTACGCCGCCCCTTCGGTGTACGCCCGCAGAGCGTCTGAGACTGAAACGCAGTGCTGAGGGCCTAACACCTGGCCGGAAGGGGTGAGGCGATTCATGGCGGCAGCAATGCCGTCAAGAGGGCTTCCGGGGATGACAGGGATGTCGGAACTGAAAACGAGCGGTAGCCCGGCAGATTGCGTCTCAGCGTAGGGCATCAGGCGGTTAGCGCGGGAGGTGCCGATAGCCGACGTGTAGGCGTCGCCGAAGCGCATGATAAACTCAGGCTGATAAATCGGGAGGATGCCGAGGCGAGCCAGCCGTCCGATCTGATCGGGCCAGAGCAGCATAGCGTGTTCGATTCGGTGACGGGCATCAGGGCGCGGACACCTCGCCTGCACCCTGCCGCAGGCGTTCAAACAGAGGTCAATCGCGGCATCACCGATGGCATGGGCGGCGATCTGCCAGCCTGCTCTGTGGGCTTTGAAGAACATGGTGTCCAGTTCTTCGGCATTCCAGACAGCCGTGCCGAGGCTGTCACTGCCGACAAACGGCGAACGCAGGAAGGCAGTGCGCGTGGTCAGTGCTCCGTCGGTGAAGACTTTCGCCGGTCCGATCCGCACGAAGTCCGTTTCGGGCATCACAGCCTCTGGCTTGGGAAGGCTGTCCATTCCGGCAAGCTGACTCAACAGCATCATCAGAGAGCAGCGCACTGTCAGCGCACCCGATTGAGCGGCCTGCTGGTACGCAGGAATTTCAATGAAGCTGTCACGGGCGGCAAGGCCAAGTGTCGCATCGACAGCGCTTGTGATGCCCATCGCATTCAGGGCTTTGGACGCGCGGCCAAGCGCGGCGACTTTTTCGGCATCAGGCGGCGGCGGGGCAGCATTATAAGCAAGATTAGCCGCTGTTTCCAGCAGTACCCCGGTCGGTTCGCCGCGTTCGTCGCGGACGATGGTTCCGCCGGGTGGGTCAGGCGTGTCATGGTTGATATGCGCCAGCGCCAGAACGCGGCTGCTGACCGAAACGGCGTGACCGCTGGCATGGGTAATCAGCACGAATGGCTTCCCGCCGCCGATTGTGTCCAGGTCCAGCCGCGTTGGGTGACGCCCTTCTGCAAGTATGTTCTGGTTGTAACCACGGCCTCGTATCCAAGTATCCAGACCTGCATTGACTTCAATGGCTCTTTCCTGTAGCCGCTGAACAAGCTCGGGAATTGTCGGCACATTCGTGAGGGTGACGGCAGCGAGTGTCAGGCCAAAGCCCAGCACATGACAGTGAGCATCGTGGAAGCCCGGCAGCAGAGTCCGGCCACTGAGAGAATGAGTCACGGTGGCGGGTCCTGCCAGCGGCAAAATATCGCCGCTCAGGCCAACGGCGACAACGCGCCCTGCCGCGACCGCAACAGTATCGGCAGGCTGCCTTGCTAAAGGCAGCCGCGCTTGGGTATAAATGATTTCAGGAATAAGCGTCATATGCTGGAACTAACAAGCACTGCCTACCCTCAGTTCCACATCAAACGCACTACCAAGGAGATATTCATGCCCACACGAGAAATTGCCCGGACCGAATGGAAAACTTATTTTGACGATTTCAGCAAAACGCGCGGCGGAGAGCTGGTCTCCGTCGAGCTGATCTTCAGCCCGCAGGCCGACCCGCAGTATGCACTTGACAAAGAGCCGCTCCTGGGAATTACCTACGAAGAAAAAGGCAATGAGCCTGGCACGATTGAGATCAGCGCGGGTGGCGAGGAAAATAATTCGCTGACACACACGGTCACAAACCCGGTCCATGTCTACCACAAGAATGCGCGGGGCCTTATCAGCGAAGAGATCAATGTCGACGAAGTCCTGGAGATCACGTCGTCCGACGACCCGCGCATCATCTATCTGCGCTTCACACCGGCGGCCTAGCCATTTCGCAGGGATTTTGGTATAATGGATTACGCTGCTTGCCGGCTTGATCCGAATTATGCTCAAATTAACACCCTATCGGACATGTCTGTTCGTCATTTGTATCGGACTCTTTCTGCACACACCGTCAATTGGTGAAGCTGCTCCTGCGGCAGAGCAGCTGTTCACGCAGGCGCAGTTTGAGCCAGCCCGACGCGCTTACGCCGCGCAGGTTCTTGCTGCGCCCGGCGATGCCGCTGGGTGGGTGGGACTTGTCCGCACTCTCCTTCGGCTGGACCGATGGGACGAGGCCAGAGCCGAGGCACAGGCGTTCACGGCGAAGTTCCCAAACAATGCCGATGCCCATGGCCTGCTGTCGCTTTCGCTGATCCGGGCGGGCTGGCAGGAGCCTTATGTCGATGAAGCAGGCAAGTCGCTCACGCTGGACCCACAGAACTACTGGGGCCTGATGGCATCAGGCCACATCGCTGATTGGAACGGCAAAATCGAAGACGCTCGGGCTTCATTCCATAAGGCTTCGGAAGTTCATCCTGAGCTGCCGGATGCTTGGGGCGAGATTTTTTTGCTGGATGACGACCGGGGGCATATTCAGGAGCAGCTCACGGCAGCGCAAACATATGTCAATCTAAACCCGCAGGGCCATCCGCATGACGAGCTTTCCGAAGATGCGCGGGACGTGCTGGCTCACTCTCAGGCATACCGTGACGCGTTCGAGGCGGATCCACCATACCAGCATTCAGAGGGCGCAGATGACGCGAAATCTTCCGGTTCGGTTTCGTCCGGCAGCCTGACGATGGAGTTCACCGGAGATTTTGCTTTGTTCCCTGTTTCCATCAATGGGAGCCCGTTCCGTCTGCTGTTCGATACCGGCGGAGGCGATGACATCCTGCTCAACTGGAAAGCGGCCCAGCGTTTGAGCCTTCCGGTCATTGCTCATTCTTTTGTGCGGGGTGTTTCCGGGAAAGAGAAATCAGACACACTTAAAGCCCAGACAATGACGGTAGCCGGGCGCACTTACAAGTCTATTAAAATCGATACGGCAGACGCGCTGGACGGCATCGGCGACGGCATTCTCGGCGGGGACATCCTGCAGGATTCTGTCATGACACTGGATTTCGAGCAGCGTACCGCATCGCTTTCCCAGGGATCGTCCGCGCAGCCTCCGGCGACGCTTGCCGGTGATTGCAGCGTTGCGTTTCCATTTCACTTTTATCATGGCGACCTTTATGTCAAGCTTGCGCTCAATGGTACGCCCGTTTGGGCTTTGATCGATACCGGCGCGTTTACGTCGACTTTGTCTTTGCGCTTGGCCCGACAGGAGCTCAAAGCCGTGCCGAAGGAGGATGCGTTCAGCGGCTCAGATAATGGCAGACACGGTGTCGGTAAGACAAATCGAAAAATGGATTACATTGCCTCACGTGACCAGTCACAGATTACATTAAGCCTGGTGCCTCCTGCCTCGATGCCGATGGACACCGTAGGCACTTCGGACCTGGACCGCATCATTAGCCCCTCACCCACCTGCGACTTTGAGGTCAGTCTCTGGGTGGGCATGTCAAGCCTGACCTACGCCCGGCGTCTGACATTTGATTATCCCCGGCAGCAGTTGATATTCGAATACCAGGTACCGGATGCCCCGCCGGTGACAAAAAAGAAGTGACATCGCTCATTCAGTGTGTCCCGAACTTCAGCGAAGGGCGGGATGCCGGCATTATCAGCGCCATCGTTGAGGTTGTTCGGCAGACACCGGGTGTCCGGCTGGTCGATTGGAGCGCCGACCAGGACCATAACCGGCTGGTCGTCACTTTTGTCGGCCCGCCGGAGCCTGTCTGTACCGCTGCTCTGGCGGCAGCGGCAGCCGCGATTGAAAAGATAGATCTACGGGTGCATCAAGGGGTTCATCCTCGGCTCGGTGCGCTCGATGTCCTGCCCTTTGTGCCCCTCACGGACATCACGCTGGCGCAGTGTGTCGAGATCGCCCGAAGCGTCGGAGCCAAGCTCGCGGCAAGGCATGATCTGCCGGTCTTTCTTTATGAAGCCACCTCACCGGCAGCCCTTAGCCTTCCATTTGTCCGCAAAGCAGCATTCCAGCCACTTCTGCCTGATTACGGCCCGGATACCCCCCACCCCACAGCCGGTGCGGCTGTCGTCGGCGCACGAGAGCCGCTGATCGCCTACAACGTCAATTTGGCAACCTCCGACGTTTCCGTAGCCCGCACGATTGCCCGCGAGCTGCGCGGTTCGGACACTCTGCCCGGCATCCGTGCGCTGGGCCTACGTCTGCCCTCGCGCGGCATCACCCAAGTTTCGATGAATATCACTCAGCCTGCTCGGATACCACTACTAGCCGTGTTTCGCCACATCGAGCGCCGGGCACTTGAGCTTGGGACATCCATCACCGAAAGTGAAGTAATCGGTGCTCTGCCCGGCGGAACTGCTTTCGGGGTTCTTACGGATGCGCTTCGATCTCTGGGGTTAAAACCAGGCCAGGTACTTCTGGAAAACTGGCCGGAATAATTTCAGTTACTAACGGATGGTACAAACAGGTTTGCCACGCACTGAAGTGCATGGCTGAAGGGCGCTTCGCGCCGGCTGTCCTGCGGACAGAAGAGCAATACAGAGGAGCAAGAGGAGCCGAAGAAAGCTGCCCGTTCCGTTTCTTTTCCGTTTCTTTTGTCCGCAGGGCAACCAGCCGCAGGCTACTCAGCCCAGGATTTCAATCCTGGGCACTTCCGCCGCGTCACATCAGTTACTAACGGATGGTAACAAGCCGATAAGACTACTTGACAGGAAAACGCATGTCGGTCATACTCTGGGCAGTTATTGTGAGCGGACGTACAGGGAGACTGGGGCGTGATCTACGAGTGCGATGGGTGTGGTGAGGTACTGCTTGCAGGCGTAGTGGCCTGCCCCAAATGCGGGGAAGTGTTTGAAGAAGCCGTCCCGGCGGATGCGGTCCTGCCGAGGCGCGGGTTCAGTGCAGTGACTGCCCCGACCACACCTGTTTCCAGCGATCCTTTCACCCCACCCGAACACAGTTTGGAACAAGCCTTAGAACAGGCGGAGGAAGCGATCAAGCTCCTCAGCGGTCAAGTGGTCATCCTGAAAAGTGAAGTGATCCTGCTGAAAAACCCCGGTGCGCCACTCAGCAGCGAGATGGCGGCTCTCAGCAGCGAAGTGACCCAGATCGCTAACCGACTCTCAGTGGTGGAGATGGCCCGCCGGGAAGATCGGCGGCGGTTCACGGACCATGTGGAGCAGGTCACGGAAGCGCTTCAATATCTCCAGCATCATCTCCAGCGCAGCAGCAGCGATGACATCAAAGAGCTTCAGGAGCTGGAGCAAGGCGAGGACCGATAGTTAATTTTTAAGCCAAGTGGCTTTCACTGTCATCCCCAGGCGCATCATAAAGGACTGCGAGTTTGCCGCTGGATTTGATAACCCCTGGAAGGCCGATGCATTTGCGGGACCACTTGCAGTTACTGCCGTCCAGCACAACGGCTTTGCTTGAAGCGTTCCAGTGATTGAGGTCTTTTGTCCAATACACCCAAATGGCATCTGTGTAGTCACCCTGCTCAAGCCCGATGTGGTTGGTGAAAAGGAACCAGTAGTGATTGGACTTCTCGAAATAGAGTGAAGAATTTTCGATTTGCTCTGCTGGTGGGAGGATCGGCTGCGGGTCAATCGACCAGGGACTGTTGAGATTTACGGTGCGGGCGATGCTGATCGTGCGATGAGTGCCCTGCTGGTCCTGAGAAGCGGCGCTGAAAAAGATGAGGTATTCTTTGCCTTGCCGGATGATCTGACCTGGGCTGGCTGTCACACTATAATCAGTGTTGGGAACGCATTGGAAGGGCACGAATTCCGGGTGTTTGCCCCATGGTCCCATCGGCAGCAGGCTCTGGGCTTCCATAGTCTGGTACGGAAATGCCGGGATGAAATCGGGGGCCGGGGACGTATTCGGGGTGCCAAGATAAAACATGTGCCAGAGAGTGCCGTCAAAATAGGTCGTGCCATAGGAAGCCGAAGCGGAATCCGCTTCGCCAGGTTTGCCGAAATCTAGGACCGGCCCTTTCTTAGTCCAATTCACCAGGTCGTGGCTTGTAGCAAGGCACACCAGCCAGCCCTTCGGGCCGGCTCCGTCGTAGTGGATGTAATACGTGCCGCGCTGCTGGAAGACCCAGAGATCGCGTGCTCCGCGTATGTCACATTGACCTGGACCACCGCCATGCTTCAGCACGATGCCTTGATCCCTGGCATCCATACGCAATGTCGCGCTGGGACGTCCATCAGGATACTTCGTTCCTTGTGCAATGCTTGCGGCGGCCACGAAAATCAGCATAACGGTGAGAGACATACTCAGTTTCACTCAACGGGTTTCCTTAAATCCTTCATACCGCGAGATGTGCGATATAATCCCTGCCTTCGCGTTTCCAGGCGCAGGTGCAAAGGGGCCTAAAATCGCACACGGTGACACCGCCGCGCAGGGCGTGGATGGTCGTGAAGACCCGGCGGTGAGGAAACTCAGGCTGTTTCGCTACATGAACCGGCTAGGGGCGTTCCCCAAAGCGTTCACGCAGATAGGTTATATCTACATCGAAGTCAGTGACTGGGCATCGATAAGCCCAGTAATCACCTGGGACATGCCAAAGTTGTTCCTCATCAGCCGGATCGTAACGCAGTATCCAAGTATATTCTCCCGGCGCAATCTGACCCGTGTAGTGCCAGGTCAGTGATTTGGCAAGAAAGAAAGGGCGATCCCGCTGGCTGTCAAGTTCTTCGCGTAAGGCACATGTATATCTTTCGATTGCGGCTTCTTCTGACACGTCTTCAGACCCGCTGAGCCATCCTACAGCATCCCTAGCAATCGCGAGGGCAGGCGAGTAACGTCGTCCCGCATCTAAAAGTAGCGCTAATTCTTTAGAAACCTACTTCATTCCAGACGGCTCAGATTGATCTTCAGGCCACCGCACGAAATAAATCCCCGCATAAGGCATGCCTGAATCTGGCTCGTACCCCATATCCGCCAGTGTCTCGCAGTAAATGTCTTCAGGGACATCAGCCTCAATACCTGCTTCACAATATTCTTCGGCTGGCGTTTGACGCCATGGAACTAAATAGTATCCTTCGCGATAAAAATTCATAGCGTTGTTTCTGATAACTCAGCAGCATAATCCCGGCCTTCTCGTTTCCAGGCGCGAGTGCAGAGCGGCAGGAAATCGCAGTACGGGCAGACGTTCGGCAATGGAATGGGCTGGACAGCCTCAAAGTCCTTTTCTAAGATCGTGATGCCGATTCCGCGCAGGTCTTCTTCCAAAGCCAGCATCCCTTCGTCGGAATACGACGCCGAGGCGGTGACACCGCCGCGCAGGGCATGGATGGTCGCGAAGACCCGGCGGTCGGGATTGTTGCGCTTGGCGAGAAGCTGATATACGGACATCGCGAGGGCTGTTTTGACATCAGCTTCGGTGACACCCATGCGCCCGGATTTGTAGTCGACGATCTCTAACGCGCCGTCGGACAGGTGCTCGTCGATGCGATCGATGCGCCCGGTTAGGACAAACGGTCCCATGTCCCATTTCAGCATCTTCTCGATTAAAAACGGCCTGGTTTCCTCGGCTCGCGCTTCCGAGGCCGCATGGTAAGTCTCAAGTATCCGAACGGCTTCGACTTTATGCGCTTCTTCATGGGCCGCGCTTTCGTACCCCTGGGACTGCCAGACCGTTTCCATCTTCGCCACTAGCTCCGGGGCAGAGACGGCAGCGCTGCCGCCGTCCTGATGGAACGTCTGCAGGGCCTGATGGAGCGTTGCGCCGAAGGTGAACCCGGCACGGGCACGATGGTAGAACTTGCCGACTTTGTCGACATAATCAAGCCGGTACATCATTGGGCAGGAAATAAAAGAGCGCAGGCGAGTCGGGGAAAACTCAGGCTTTCGGGGTTTCTTGGGAGCTGCGGGTTTGGGTGTTGCAGGTTTGGCAGGCATGAGATAATTATACCCGGCAGAAACACCTCACCCGGAAACAAGTTTCTACCCTCTCCTTGCTAAGGAGAGGGTATGACTGCGGCATTACTGCGTATCGGAACGGAGTTCCGGGGTGAGGTTACTCAGGCCCGCGCACCACGATTCGGCTGCCCTGGACCATGACGATTTGCACCTGAGTTCCCTGCGCGATAAACTCACCTTCAGTCACGACAGAGAGCCGGACGTCGTCAAACTCGGCGATGCCGGAGGGGCGCAGGAGTGTAACAGCAGTGCCGAACTGGCCTAAGTAAGACGTGTAATCGTCACTGGAAACGTAGCCGCCGAGCGCGGTCTGACGCAGCGGCTGTCCAAGCCGCTTCCAGACACCTGAGCGGGGCAGATAAAGAAAAAAAGCAATCAAGATCGCCAGCGTCATAAACAGGGAAGTCGTGGCTGGGTACAAAGCGCCGTTAGACGGGCCACCAAGCGCATAGAACAAGCCGACAAAGATCAAGGCTAATCCAGTGAAGGCAGGCCAGCCGTGACCGGGCAGGACATGGGTTTCCAGCAGCAGAAGCGCCGATCCAGCGAGAAACAGGAGAATGCCGATCCACGTCGCCGCGCCGACCGTGATATAGGCAGCGAAGATGACACCGATCAGAACGCCACCGAAAATACCCGCCGCGCCCCAGGAATGCAGTGTCAATATCTCGGCCATGACCAGAGCAAGACCAAGCGCGAGTATCACGATTGTTGCCCAGGGCTGAGTCACCCAGAGCGCAATCGTGTTCCAGAGAGACAGCTCCACGGGAACAAGCTGGGATCCGGCAAGTCCCGGTCCCATTTTAGCTAGGATGGCCGAGGGCAAAGGGGTGACAAGATCGGCATAGCCGACCGATTGGGCCTGGGTTGCAGTCAAAGTCAGAGGATCACCGGCTTTGACACCCAGTGCCGGGAAATCGCTGTCCGCCGAGACAAACGCGGCAGCAATCGCCGGATTGCGATTGTTCGCGGACGCCGCCGCGCTGTAATCGGACTTCGAGCCGCCCCCTGCGCTGCCCAGTGTCGCTCCCGGCGCAAACACCAGCGTCTTGCAGGCAACCGCGATCAAGCTGCCCGGCCCGGTCGCGCGGTCGTGAACAAACGCGGCAATCGGATACGCGCTGGCATGGTCTAAGATGGACTGCTTGATCTCAGTGGCGGCTGCCGAGGAGCCGCCGGTCGTATCCAAGTCTAAGATGACCCCGGCCGCGCCCGATTGGTAAGCCGTGTCAAGCTGCTTCTTGACAAAGACAGCCGTGCCGGGCCAGATCGTGCCGTGGATGCTGACCACCAGCACCTGCGGCGGGGCGGCCTGGAGCGGCAGTGCAAGAAGAAAGCCCCAAAGCGCGAAGAGGAAGAAAAGTGAGGCCCCCCCGCCCCAATTCTGGGGAGCCAGACTAGGTCGGTAAAGCTTATCTGTATTGCTCCCCTCCATATTGCTCCCCAGAATTGGGGCGGGGGGGCTTCCTTCGTTACAATGCATCTTCACGACCTTCATGCAGCTCTGCGTAGAATGGATTTGGAAACGGCGCGTCATACGGAATGTCGCCATCGAGACCGAGAGCAAAGTAAAGAGTGGAAAACTGGCCGTGTTTGTAGATGCAGTTTTGGAGCATATGCCCGAGAAAGTCCCGGACAGTCATCGGGTAGTCGTTAAACTGGCTACGCATGGAGTCGAGCTGGTCCGGTGTCAGCGCGAGAATCATCTGCTCCCAGCGATCGGTTTCTTTCGCAAGCGCATCACAGAGCAAACCAAAGTCTGCGGGCGACTCTGGAATCAGCGTATGTTTGGCGGCATCGGGTTCCTCAATGTGCTGACGGTCGCAGACAAGCCACTGCCAGGTATGATTTGCCAGGATACGTGGGGTCGGCGCAGGCGGAGCAAATGTCCAGTCGTGCTTATCGGCAGGCAATTGGCGCATTCGGTGAACCATGCCGCGCAGATGACCGCAGAGATTGGTTGCATACAGCGCGTTTTCGGGATGGGATTCCTCTGCCATCGTGTGTTATCGCCTTTCTTTTTCCGTGTGCCAGGGATCATGTTTCAGGTGCGGCCCCAGGCGGTGGTGAGCACGTCGAGCTAGGGCGTGGGTCCAGAGGATGACGCCCTCACTGACCGACGACAAAAACTCTGCCCATTGTCCTCGGAGGCGCAGCGGCAGGTTCAGCCGCCGCTCTGCTCGGAATGCTTCGATCTCCGGCGTAAGCTCGCGCCAGAGATCAAGCGATGGCTCTCGGTCCGGCAGTCGATGCAGAAGCGACAATGTCCGCTCCAGTGAAATAAGCTCGGCAGCCGCCTCCGGCTCCTGCGCCAGATAGGCTTGAAGTTTGTCCCGTTGTGACGGGTTCAGCTCGTTTTCCAGATAATCGGAAAACAGCGCTTGTGCGTCTTCGCGTTTCACTTTCCCCTACCCCACTTTTTCTGGGGGTCCGGCGATGGACCCATTTCTATTTCCGTGCTGACCTGAGCCAGATATGGCTCAAACTTTGCCTTGAACGCCAGCCGTGCCCGATGCAGCTTCGATTTTACATTGACCGGACTGAGATCCATAATCTGTTCGATTTCTTCATACGAGAACCCCTGAAGGTCCCGCAGGGTAATCAAAAGCCGCTGCTCATCGGTCAGTTTTGCCAGTACTCGGTCCACTATTCGCTGTAATTCCCGGACTTCCACGATCTTTGCAATATCGGCGGCAGGATCAGACGGCTCGGGAATAAAGCCCGGCGTTTCCGGCTCTTCATCCAGCGACCCGGCTTCAACTCCTAATCGAGTACGCCGGTCACGCAGATGGTTCAGGCAGACGTTGCGGGCTATCGTCAGCAGCCAGGTCTGAAACTTGCAGTCTCCCTTGAAAGACGGCAAAGAACGCAGTGCCCGCACAAACACTTCCTGGGTCAGATCGTAGGCATCTTCCCCATTGACCATGCGGGAGACGAAGCTGAAGAACGGGGTCTGATACTTGCGAAACAGAATCTCGAAGACCGCCGGGTTTGCCGTCGCACGAAACTGACGCACTAACGCAAGGTCAGGATCAAGACGCGGCAAGGCGCTAAGGGTGTTCCAGGGTAAGCGTCGGTCAAGCGTCATCGAGATAAAAAATCTTTCCCTAGGGTATACGACACGGCAGGGCCAAAAAAGTTGCACGACTCTTTTCGGGTATACTAAAGCGTTATGGCAATGAATACGGAAAGTTCGGTCAGCCGAAATCTATTATCTCTCCCGATGGCTGACGAGAAAGTCGTCACGCCGAAGGCAAAAGCAGAACGCGCGAAAGTGCTGTCGCTCGAGCCGGACAGCCCGGCGGCTGTTGCGGGCGTTCAGCTTGGCGACATCATCACCCATGTCAACGGCCAGCCTGTGCTTGACATCGTCGATTTTGCGTTCCTCTCGGCCGGTGAACAGATCTCACTGGATATGCTTCGCGCAGAAGTTGGCAACATCCATTTTGAGATCGCCAAAGGTTACGACGAAGATTTAGGAATCGAATTCGGCGACGATCTCTTTGACCGCGTACATATCTGCAAAAACAAATGTGTCTTCTGCTTCTTATATCAGCAGCCAAAGGGCCTTCGTCCGTCGCTTTACATCAAAGATGACGATTACCGATTGTCGTTCCTTCATGGCAACTACCTGACCCTCACCAACATGGGCGAAGCGGAGTTCCAGCGGGTCATCGATCAGAAGCTTTCGCCGTTGTTCGTTTCAGTCCACGCCACTGACCCGGAAGTTCGCGGTCGGATGCTCGGACGTAAAGGACCGGAACCGATCCTGCCGCGCCTGCAAATGCTGGCAGATGCCAAGATCCAGATTCATGGTCAGGTCGTGCTTTGCCCCGGCTACAACGATGGCGCGATATTGGAACAGACAGTCCGCGAGCTTGCCGAGCTTCACCCCGAAGCACGCGGCACCTACGGCGGTGTTCTTTCAGTCGCCGTCGTGCCTGTCGGTCTAACCCAGTTCCGGGACCGCCTGGCTGCGCTCACGACCTGCTCTCCCGAGTTTTCGCGTTCGGTAGTTACGGCTTCCGAGCAGTGGCGTACTCTTTTCCGGGGTAAGCTCGATACGAACTTCGTCTTCCTGAGCGACGAGTTCTATTTGGCTGCCGGCATGGAAGTCCCGGCGGCGCGTCAGTACGAAGGCTTCCCGCAGCTCGAAGACGGCGTTGGCATGGTCCGCTTGTTCCAGGACGATGTCAAAAAAGTCGCTCGTAAACTGCCTGCTCGACTTGCTAGTCCGCGCACAGCAACCATGGTCACAGGTGAGCTTGCCGCGCCGTTTCTCAACAATCTTGCCGACACATTCAACCGTGTCGAAAATCTGAACGTCAATGTCTGCGCCGTCCATAACACATTCTTCGAGGGCAACATCAGCATCGCCGGATTGCTGACCGGTCACGATGTCGCCGAAGCCCTGCACAATATGGGCGACGCCCTCGGTGAGCGTGTCGTTCTGCCATCGATCATGCTGCGCGACCCGGACCGAGACATCTTCCTAGACGATATGACGCTTTCCGATTTTGAAGCATTGGTAGGCCGCGAAGTCCATATCGTCGACCGGATGCCGTCAGCGGCAGCGCGGGCAATATTGAACTGAAACTCTTGACCTACCTCCTTGCTTCGCAGGGTCCTCCCTAAAGGGAAGATTAAGATAATTTAGGCCAGAACCAGAGAGCGCAGCAAGCAGCGACCCTATAAGCACCTTCCTAATTGCCTTTTCCTAATCTTCCCTTTAGGGAGGACCCTGCGAAGCAAGGAGGTAGGTCACTCTTCGATCTTTTCCACATTCACTTCCACCACTAATGCTGTCTCGAACGGCATTGAGCTGCCGGCTGCGGCTCGAAGCAGGCCTTTTGTCGGCGGCACGTCGGCGTAGTCTCGGCCCACGGCGATCTTGACATGGTGATCGGCGACAAGAATATTATTTGTCGGGTCGAAGCCTTTCCAGACACCGGCATCGGGCAGGTAAAGCTCCACCCAAGCATGAGTCGCGCCCGCTCCGTGAGTGCCGTCGTCGGACCCGGCGTAGATGTAGCCGCTGACATAGCGAGCAGGGACGCCGCGCGACCGGGCGGCAGCCAGCATGAGATGCGCGTAGTCCTGGCAGACACCGCGTTTCTGAGTCACGAACTCTGTGAGCGGCGTCAAGAGATCGGTCGAGCCTGGCACATAATCGAACTGAGTGTAGATTTCATTCGACAGTGCCTGTCCATAGGCAAGGACACTTGGGGTCGGCTCAGGACCGCTCCAGGAGCCGAACAGCGGGACTAGCGGAGTCGGTGCAAGAAACTCGGCATACTCTTCGTGCAGCGCTTTATCCGCCAGCAGGGGCCAGTCCTCGGCTAGCAAGTTTAAGCCTTCAAACGGATTAGGGCGCAGCGTCTCGACCAGCGATTCCGCATAGATCGACAGCGCTTGATAGGACTCGCCGCGCACGACAAAGTGGTTGACCAAGCCCATCTGATGAAGCTGATCGTAGCCGAACACAGGCACCACCGGGTCGACCGTGATCTGATAGGAGCGGCACACCTGCTCTCCCTGCACGGTCAGGGGCCGCAGACGTGCTTCCATGAAACACTCGCCGAGCAGCGGGGCATCGTACTCGTACCGGGTCATATGGGAAATATGATATTTCAGCGGGGAACCTCTAGGCCGTCCAGAATATTCTCGATGACACGGTCCGCGCTGACACCTTCGATCTCCGCTTCAGGCCGGAGAAGCAGGCGGTGACGCAGGACTGCCGGAGCTATTGCCTTGATGTCATCGGGAATAAGAAAATCGCGCCCGCGCATGGCGGCAAGTGCCTTACCGACCCCAAGCAGAGCGATGGAAGCGCGGGGGCTGGCCCCAAGAACAAGCTGCCGGTGGTCGCGGGTCGCGGAGACCAGCCTCGTGATATACTGGAACATATCTTCTTCGACACGTACCTGCTTGATGAGTGCCCGGCAATGCTGGATAGACGCGACATCGGCGACGGGGCGAACACCGGCTGTCACCAGATCGTTGGCGTCAAACCCGGCATGATAACGGCGAAGAATGGTCTGCTCGGCTTCAAGCGGCGGATAGGCGATCAGGACTTTCAGCAGGAATCGATCAAGCTGGGCTTCCGGCAAAGGATAGGTGCCCTCAAACTCAATCGGGTTCTGAGTCGCAAAGACCATAAAGACCGGCGGCAGATCGTGGGTTTCGCCGTCCACAGTCACCCGATGCTCCTGCATGGCTTCCAGCAGGGCGGCCTGCGTCTTCGGCGGGGTCCGGTTGATCTCATCGGCCAGCAGCAATCCCGTAAAAAGTGGGCCTGGCTTGAAGACAAACTCCATGGCCTGCTGATCGAAAATGCGTGTTCCCGTGATGTCCGACGGCATCAGGTCCGGCGTGAACTGGATGCGCTTGAACTCCCCAGAGACGGCTGCCGCAAGTGCCCGGACAAGCAGCGTTTTCGCAGTGCCTGGCACCCCTTCAAGCAGGACATGACCGTCGGCGAATAAGCCTGCGAGAGCATTTTCGATTGTCTCATCCTGCCCGACGACGGCTTTATGGACTTCGGCGGTGATCGCCTCAGCGACGCGCTGAACTTCCCCGCTCCGAGCCTGGTAAGACGGCGTCGACGCTGTTTCTACCGGTGGCGGTGTAAAGAAGTTGGCAGAGGGCGCTTCCCATGAAGGAGAACCCACCTCCTTGCTTTGCGACAAGTCGCTTCGCAGGGGTCCTCCCGAAACGGGAAGACGAAGAGTTTCAGAGAGAACAGTTGGAGCGCTGCTTGCTGCGCCCACAGAAGCAAGCTCAGACCCATCTCCTACCCTTCCCGTTTCGGGAGGGGAAAGCGAGGAACGAGCAGGGGTGGGTTCTGTATGGGTCGTTTCAATAATTTCGTCTTCAGGCAATGCCGATTTCCTTTCTGATACTCTCCATCTGCCGGGTCAGATCCAGCAGCTCGGCTTCCGAGACTTTTCCCTGATCCAGCCGCAGCTCACAGGTCGCAAGCAGGCGGCGCAGGCGCTCTTTGTCGATCTGACCGCGCCGGGCTGCGACTGCGGCCAATCTTTCCAAATCGACATCGGGAGGCAGGGCCAGCCGTCCGCAGATGTCACGCAAAAACTGACGGTACAGCGTTTCCAGCGCTGTCTGAGACGCCCCCGCGCGTCGGTACAGACTGGCAAGAGAGGCCACATAATCGGAGGACGACCGAGCCATGTCCCGCCTGATAGAAACAGGCGGGCCAAACCGAACGGCCAGCAGGACAGCCAGACCAATCGCGGCCAGGCAAAGCTGAATCACGGCAAGCTGTAGCGGCCGTCCTAAGTCTTCCCAGACCGAGCCGCTTGATGCCGAGGCATCTCCATGATGGTATTCATCAAACAGCACCCGTCCACCGGACTTGCTGTAGTGGGCCAGCAGATTCGCCAGCAAAACCGCATTTTCAGACCGGGGAAGGGTGGCATTCGAGAATATGGCACCATCGGCAACCGCGATAAGTCTGCCATGCCCGACCGGGATTTCGAGTGCCAGCGGTCCGGCACTATCCCCGAAGATCGCCAGGGCGTCACCGCTCGTTCGCTTGATCCGTGAATCCGAATCACTGTGCAGGCTTAATATGCCCTGCGTGTCGGTCACCGGCTGAAGCGGTGTAAACTCGGTTCGTCCCGTATCCGGCGAAGCTGACTCAACGATCAAATCCAGCGCGTCGCCGAAGGTCGTGGTATCGTCCGACGATGGCTTTCCCCCACCCTGCCCGCTTGGGAGCCGCGAGGTTAATAAGATCGCCGTGTGCCCGGAGCCGGAGCCCAGCCACTGACGAAGTCGATAGGCATCTGAGGCAGTCAGCAGAGTTTTGTCATTGTCCATGCCACCAGTGCCGCTCAGTGTCGCGACTGGCTCTTCGATCTGCGGATCGACGACCAGCAAAACCCCGGTCTCATCTGAAGGAAGCTCCCTCCAGTTCTGACGCCAGGCGACCGGCTCATAACCAAGCTGCTTGGCCCACTCGAATGCGCCTTTTGTCCCAGAAGCTCGGTCATTCGTGTAGGACGGGTTCGGAGCCTCTTCCTTCCCTGGGACACGTATTGCGCTCGACCCTCGGCCTCCTAACAGCAGGCCGCCAGCAATGAACGCAGCGAGAAGCAAAAGCACAGCAATCAAGTCACGACTGTTTCGCATCAGGAGACCGCTGCCTCCACCGGCGCGGCAAGAAGCGCATGATACTGAACTAAAGCATGGGCATACTGAGATACGTTGGTCGGCGCAAACCCATACCACACTTGGTCGAACTCGCGGGTCATCGGTGTCAGCGCCGCGTAGACGTCCTGCCGACCGGAAGCCCGCAAAGCCCGCAGATATTCCCAGTTAGTCTTTGATCTGTCGAACCGGACAACACCATTTGAGTCCAGTGCCACCAGGGACGCGAGATAGACCAGACGGAACGCCCGCCGATAGTCCCCCGCTTTCGCCTGCTGCTCTGCCAGAGCCAGCAGACTCTCGTTGTCTCTGGCTTCCACCAGGACCGCCTCTTCTTCATCCAGCGCCAGCGGCCTGGCCCGCGCTTCCCGCCGCCCGATGGCCTGGACCAGCACGGCGACAAGCACGGCAAACGCACCCACGGCAATGGCAATCAAGATGCCGAGAATAATGTTCGGGTTGACATTGGGCGCGTTCGGCGTCGGAGCGTTAGGCCGTTTGAAAAGCCGATCCAGCCAGGCCGAAATCTTATCCGCAAGCGAGGGCGGCGGAGGCGGATCGGAAGCAAACTCAAGCCGGGCCAGCACTGATCGAGCCGATGCAGTCACTGCCGCCGTGTCAACAGCTTTCGGGGTTTGAACGACAGCCTGGCGCAGCAGCGAAATCTGGCGCGACAAGTTTCCCAGCGCTTCGGCCTTCTGATCGGGATCTTTGGCCAGCTCTGCGGTTCGAATCGCTGCGACAAGCTGGGACGTATCGACAAGCACGGGCGCATGACCAGGCACTCCCACCGAATGGATCGGCCCGAGTGCCTGCTGGGCAGCGAGTGACGGTGCCTGCCCCGCCGAGACTTCCTGAGCTTCCAAGGCCTGCTTCTGGCTGATGAGCGCGGCTTCAACCTGTTCCAGTGCACGGTCATACTGCTGAGGCGTAGCCGCACCAACCCGACTCGCGGTGAGACTTAACATAAGTAGGATAAGCAACCATCTGCTCATTTGTGCGGCTTCCCAGGACGGACAATCGGACTGAAAGTCGGCACAGGCGGCAGGTAAGGCCCGAGTGCGCTAAGTGGCGGGTAATTCAGCTCCAGAGCCAGCATCTCGATATCGACACCTTCTTTGCGAATTCTTAGGTCGTAATACAGCACGGTAATCACACACACGATAAACGGAATCAAAAGCATATGCGCCAGGCCGCTGCTGATTAACGAAACGACTTGCTGCTGAGATGTTCCAACTCCGTTCGCGCCACCGCTGTAAAGCGCGGCGGCTCCCGGTGCGACATTCAGCACGCCGTCGACTAGATACGCCAGAGGCAACCGAATGCCGAGACTGACAATGAACAGCACCATCCCCAGCAGCAGCAGGCAGCCGAAGACACGGAAGCCGTAGCCGCCGACTAGGGCACCGGAGCGTCGCATCGCGCCGATGGGTCCCTGCCCCTCTACCAGCAGCGCTTCCAGAACAAACAAAAGCTGGGTCGCTACTACCAGCCACAGCACCCCGCACAGGGCAAGCCCGACAGTCAGAAGAAATCCCGTCAAAACCGCTGCCGTCAGCAGTGCCGGGAGACGGCGCAGGGAGAGCCGAAACATCGTCCCCAGAGTTGTTTCCTGTTCCAAATACCGTGCGGATGCCGCCGAGACGACCGGGCTGATCGTGACCAGGTACAGCGGCAGGAAGAAGATCGTCTTCACCAGGCTTGTCACGGTCCAGACCCAGAACGCATCAGCCTGGTTAATCGTTACGCCGAAGAGGTCAAACACGGAAGGCATGAGAATAGGGGTCAGAAACGCCAGCAGAATGTCCAGCGGAACAACGACGGCAGCCGCCGCCAGCAGCAGAAACACAAAGTTTCGCTTGTACAGATCAAAGCCTTCGTCGAAGATGTCGCCCACGCTAAGTGGCCGCAGCCGCTGTCCATTCATGCGTGCTTTCTAACTCTTCTTAGCGACCTTGACCAGAGAAGGACGGATTACACGATCATGCAGCGTGTAGCCTTTGCGAAGCTCCGACGTCACTGTTTCGTCCGGCTCATCACTTTCTTCGTCCAGCATGACTGCTTCATGCACCTCGGCATTGAACTGCTGCCCGACTGCCGGGATAGGCTCCACTCCCTGCTTGCTCAGGGTGAGAAGGAACTTACGCGCGATCGCACTGACCCCGCCGATGAGCTGTTCATAGCTTTCGGTCTTGCGGGCCGCATCGAGTGCCAGATCGAAATCATCCAGCACCGGCAGCAGCTCTTTGATCAGCCGCTCGTTGGCATCCTGAATCTGCCGCTTCTGGGCGTCGTCACTGCGCCGCCGAAAGTTCTGCAAATCCGCCAGTGCCCGCATATAGTTCTCATTCGCAAGCTTGGCTTCTGCTCTCAGATCGTCCACTTCTTTGGAACTGACCATCGGAGCCGGTTCATCGGTGAAACTCACATCGATTGGCTCGGGCGTCTCGGCTGCCGCTGCGGGCTTGCCTGCGACGGGTGCATCCAGGTCAATCGGCTGCCGTCCCCACTGATTTTCGTCTTCCAATTCATCGGCGACTCCCGGAATAGCATTGGCGGCTTCCAGTGAGTTATCCATTTCTGATCTCTCTATCTCTGATCTTTCTTTTTCGGCCATGTGAAACGGTGTAGCTCCTTGATTATCTATGAAATGTTATTGAAAAGTATTTTTGCAGAAATCGCCTGCCCGTCCATTCACCGGCGAACCTGGCGATTCCTCCTGAGATTATACCTGACACCGCTGCAACTTGCCCTCGTGTTCGGGGTGGAGACTTGACAACGAAGCCTTAGCTTAGATATACTAAACACAGCCTCATCAACAAAAACAGGCCTTCCTACTCCAATTGGTAGAGAGAATGCGTTTAGGCCGCATACAGTGTCGGTTCGAATCCGATGGAAGGCATAAGTTTTTTCGGTTGATTGGCTGAACCCGTTGACAAACCTGCGTTTGTCGGTCATAATAATCTTCGTCAGCATTTCTCCACCGTCCACTTCAATGCGGGAGTAATTCAGTGGTAGAATGTCTCGTTGCCAACGAGAATGTCGCCAGTTCGAGCCTGGTCTCCCGCTCTATAAAGAATGAACTAGGTCAATCCACATTGGATTGGCCTTTTTCTTCGCCACTTGCAGGGATATATAATGCCCTTGTTTTCAGACACTGCTCTGCTAAAGATGGAAGCGTTCTGGACAAATCGCCGAAAGCCAGGGAAGCATTTATCCTTTGATCGCTGGCTTGCATTGTGGAATCCGAGCCGCTTATTAAAGCCAGCCGAGAAGTATTACCCCAAACTTTACCTGAGTGTTGCCGTTTTGACAACATTACACGCGCTGTTATGGGTCATTTTGGCTAATGCCCTAGGACTTGCACTCGGAATACTGATTTTCCCTGAGTTTCTGCCAGTTATACGTGATCCTAAAAACCATAAACTTCTGATTAGCATTTTGTCTCGAGAGGGATTTTATCTGCTTCCGTTCTATCCTTTAGGCATGCTTTTAGTGAGTTTGCTGTTAGAATGGCCGCGATTTTTTTTTTGGAACAGGCGAGCAAAGCGGTTACTGGACGAAGGGGCACTTCAAGTATCCCTTAATGATATGCGTGAGGCTCCTGCGGAAGATAACACCATATGGCCGCCGCCGCCCGATTTACAGCGACACTTATGAAAATCATCTTAGCACCCGACTCGTTCAAAGGCAGCATGACGGCGCTCAATGCGGCAGAAGCGATGGAGGAGGGGATTCTTCGCGTTTATCCGCAGGCTGAGATGATTTTGCTGCCGCTGGCGGATGGCGGGGAAGGCACTTTGGAGACACTTGTCGCAGCGACTTCGGGGCGGCTGATGACGGCGAATGTCTCTGGGCCGCTTGGGGAACTTCTCGATGCGAACTGGGGGCTTCTGGGGCCGGATCACCAGACTGCGGTGGTGGAGATGGCTTCAGCGGCGGGGCTGCCGCTGGTCTTGCCGGAGCAACGTGATCCGGGGCGGGCGACGACTTATGGGGTCGGTGAGCTGATGCTGGAAGCAGTTCGGGCCGGGGCGCGTCATATCATCGTGGGTTTGGGTGGAAGCGCGACCAATGACGGCGGGGCAGGTGCTTTGCAGGCGTTGGGGGTGCGGTTTCTCGATGCATCCGGGCTGCCGCTAATGGAAAAACTTGGTGGCAGGGAACTCGCACGGCTAGCCAGGATCGATGTCAGCGGGCTGCGGTTTCCGGTCGGCGAAGTCGCGGTGACGATTGCGTCGGATGTGACAAATCCACTGCTGGGTACTCATGGGGCATCGGCGGTCTATGGGCCGCAGAAGGGCGCGAGTGCGGAAGATGTCGTCGAACTTGACGCGGCACTGGCAAACTACGCGGCAGTGATCAAGCGGGATCTGGGGAAGGACGTGGCGCATCTGCCGGGTTCAGGCGCGGCAGGTGGATTGGGTGCGGGATTGATGGCGGTTTTGAATGCACAGATGCAGAGCGGCATCGATCTGGTGCTGGATGCATCGGGGTTTGATGATAAGCTGATCGGGGCGGACTGGGTGTTCACGGGCGAAGGCCGGATCGACACGCAGACACTGCACGGAAAGGCGATTTCCGGTGTCCTGCGCCGATGCGCTTTGCAGGCTGTCCCGGTGATTGCCTTCGGGGGCAGCGTGGATGATGCGGCGGCAGACGCACTGGCATCTGCCGGGCTTCGGGCGGCGTTTCCAATTGTTTCCGGGCCGATGACTCTGTCCGAGGCGATGCAGGATGGGAAGCGGCTGATGGCTCAGGCGGCGGCTCGTGTCATGCGGCTTTTGTAGCTTGCCCTGGATTTTGATCCAGGGCTTTCAGATCGCATGGCTTCGCCGCGCGAGAACTTTAGATCAGCGGTGACGAGAGGATGCGCGATGCGATGGCGTGAGCGTCCGGCAAGACAATGTCGTCGGGGACACGCTGGCCGGTGGTGACGAAGGCCAGGGGCAGACCGAATTTGGCCTGCAATGTCAGCAAGCGGCCAAAACAGGTATGGTCGGACGCTTCATCGATCTTAGTCAGGATGATTGCATCGGGCGTGAAGATGTTCTGAAACTTGGTGACAATGTTGTCCATATCCCGCTGACCGAGCACGGCGGGAACCGTGAGATATTTCTGCACGGACCCCACCCCGTCAAAGAGATGCGCGGTCTCGCCAAGCGGGATCATTTCGTTGGGAGAGCGGCCCGCCGTGTCCAGCATGACGATCTCCTTGCCCTCGGCGGCAAAGGCTTCGAGATGCTGGATCAATTCCATTTTGTCATGCGCCACTTTGACCGGAACCCGTAAAATCTCGCCGTATTTCTGAAGCTGTTCCGCCGCGCCGATCCGCTGGGTATCAAGCGTGATGACACCGACTTTACGCCGCTCCATCAGAGCATAGCGGGCAGTCAGCTTGGCGATGGTCGTGGTCTTGCCGACACCGGTTGTCCCGACAAACGCCAGCAGCTTCATCTTTCCCTGAGACGGCAGGGCGTCAATGCCGTTTGCGATCTTCAGACGCTGAGACAGGACGGTTCGCAGGAAAGTTGCGGCGTCAGTGGATGTCAGGCCCGCTGGAACTTCCGAGATGAGCTGACGCGCCAGCGGGGTTGCGATGTCGGCGTCCAGAAGCTGCTGCATAAGGCCGGGATAGCCTTCTTCAATCGGGGCAGCAGGGGCAGCAAGGGGGTCTTTGCGGCGGCGATTTCTTGGCGGAGCCGCTTCGTGAGCAACAAGCTGGGCGACGGATTCCTGACCGGAGCGCTGAGGTCCGGCCTGCAAAGAAGCAGGGACGAAGGGAGCTGCCGGACGTCGAACCGGCGGCTTCTCAGCAGGTGATTCACTCAGTCCCTGGACACTCTCGGTCAGCTTCGCCAGTTTCGCTTCCAGCTCCTGGATACGGTTCGCTTCAGCATCACTTGGCTTTTCGCCGCCGGAGTAGCGCATATGCGGGTTTGCAGGCGGCAGCATCGGTGCGAGATAGGTGCCGAAAGTCATTTCGACCATTTCACGTCCGCCCCAGCGGCCCAAAAATGCACCCTTCTTGAATGTCTTGCGGCTGACAATGATCGCGTCTGCGCCCAGTTCCTGCTTGGCCTGCAGCAAACAGTCTGTTACTGTTCTAGCGGTATATGTCTTTGTGCGAAGATTGAACTGACCGGTCTTTTCGTACCGGTCGGCAGCGCCGGGCATAATTGTGACATTGCTATTGAAACTCATGAGTACTTCCTAAACTTTGCGTATCAAAACTAGCCCGTGACCGCACCGACGGCACGGACTTCGGTATTCGGAACAATCTCGTTATAAGACAAAATGACCAGATTCGGCAGGGACCGCTCGGTCAATCGCCGCAGGGGCAGACGCAGCGACGACATGCAGAGCAGAACTGGCTGCTGGTAGCCCAGCGCGATCATCCGCTCCATCTGCTGGCCCAGGTTTTGGATGAGATGGCGGGAAACAGACGGCTCCAGGGCCATGTTCGGCATCCCAGGTGTCACCGCTTCCAGAAGCTGCTGCTCCAGAGCAGGGTCAATTGTCAGCGTTTGCAGCGCTCCGCTGGAATCATCCACATACTGACGGCAGATTGAGCGGGCGAGAGCGCTTCGGACCCATTCACCCAGCATATCGACATCTTTGGTGCGTCCGGCATGATCGGCCAGCGTCTCTAAAATCGTCACCAGGTCCCGGATCGAAATCCGTTCGCGGAGCAGATGCTGCAAGACTTTCTGCACTTCGCCGATGGTCATCAGATTGGGAATCAATTCTTCGACGACCGCCGCGTTGCCTACTTTGATATGGTCGACCAGCGCCTGCGTATCCTGACGCGTGATGATCTCGGCGGCGTGGCCTTTAATGACTTCGGCAAGATGGGTGGTAATTACGGAAGACGGATCGACAACTGTGTAGCCTGCCATTTCCGCGCGTTCCCGATGGCTGCGGCTGACCCAGATAGCGGGGACACCGAAAGCGGGTTCTTTGGTAGGGATACCGTCCATGATCGGATCGATCACGCTGCCGGGATCGATCAGCATAATGGAGTTCGGCTGAACTGTGCCCGTGGCGACAGTCGCGCCTTTGAGCTTGACCGCGTAATCGTTCGCTTTGAGATGCAGATCGTCCCGAATACGCACCGTCGGGATAATCAGTCCAAGTTCAAGCGCCATTTTCTGCCGAATGACAATGATCCTTTCCAGCAGGTCGCCGCTTGCGGTCTGGTCCACTAACGAGAGAAGGCCATAGCCGAAGTTAAGCTCCAGAACATCCACATGCAGCAGGGGCAGGACACTCTCGGGAGCCGCCGGAGCCGCAGGCCGAGCCGCGATTGTTGCCGCTGCTGTGGTCTCCGTTGCCAGAAGCTGTTTCTCGTTCTTAACGAGAATGACCCCGATCCCGCCTAAAATGCCGGCGACGACGATTGTCTGAGGAATGGGAAAGCCAAATGGAATGAAGAGGCAGACAAGGCCTGCCGCGATAAAGAGTGGACGGGGAGACGCGAAGATCTGCCGGGCAATGTCGCCGCCCATCGCCGTATCCGAGGCCGCCCTAGTCACCATCAAACCGGCAGCAGTCGAAATCAGCAGTGCGGGGATCTGTGCGACTAGGCCCTCGCCGACTGTCAGGAGGGTGTAGTCATGGAGGACTTTGATAATATCCTCGCCCTTGCTCAGACCCATCGCGAAGCCGCCGATAATGTTTAGAACTATGATCACGATGGCCGCAATCGCGTCGCCACGGACAAACTTGTTTGCGCCGTCCATCGCGCCGTAGAAGTCCGCTTCCTGCCCGACCGCCTTGCGCCGGATACGCGCCTGATCCTGATTGATGACACCTGCATTAAGGTCCGCATCAATCGCCATCTGCTTGCCCGGCATCGCATCTAGTGTGAACCGGGCCGCGACTTCCGCGACCCGCCCCGCACCGCTTGTGATAACAACAAACTGGACGACGACCAGCAGCAGGAAAACAATGATCCCAACTACATAGTTGCCGCCGATGACTACTTGCCCGAACGTCGCGATCACCTGCCCTGCACTGCCCGTGCCGATAATCAGCTTCATCGCTGAGACTTCCAGCGCCAGTCGGAACAGTGTCGTGATGAGGAGAAGTGCAGGAAACACAGAAAATTGCAGCGGCTCGGTCGTATACAGTGCCGTCAGGAGTATAAGCACAGCCCCGGCTAAGTTCAGCACCAGTCCCAGATCAAGAAAGGCTTCGGGCAGGGGCAGGATCAGCATGGCGATCATGCCGATCAGCGCGATAGCCATCGCAATATCGGTCTGCTGGGCGGCTTTCGCAAAAAAGCCCATAATACCGCCGCCGCTTGGATTGGCCCCGGCCTTCGGCTGATGAGTTTGGACTGCCATGCCCGATTATTCCACGGCCCCCGGCAATACTACAAGGATATTTTTCGCCGGGTATATTCGGGTAAACTGCCGCAGGAGAATTCTATGAAAAACGCACTTTTCCTTTCCAGTTTAGCCACTTGTGCCGCTCTGACATTGGCGTTTGCCTCTTCATCACCTGCAAGGGCCGCTCCCCAGCCCGCAGGCGAAGTGATCATCATCAACACAGGCGACCGTCTTAGTCCAGGATACCGGGTAACGGTCCAGTCCAACGGAATCCTTTCAGCCACTCTTTTTCCCTACCCTGGGCAGAAGCCAGTTCATCGAACAGACAAAATGATCGCCTTGAACCGGGAGCGCCTCTTTGCCGATCTTGCCAAAGCCGAGCCTCTGGCAAGATTATCCACCAGTTCATCCACTGGCCGAATCCGAACAAATCGCAATGCCCAGCGTGTCGCGCAGGCCGAAGCAAGCTTATCGAGTCCGCAGATACTGGTCCGGTTCCACGGTCAGCAGTCGCCGAACTTGCGGGCAGCTGGCAGCACACCGGCCCGCGTTTTATATCAGGACATCAAGCAGGTTCTCGAAGTCCTCCGGCTTCCCATTCCAAATCAGCCATGACTACAAAAAGGATAACGAGAACATGAGAAGACTTATCTATGCTTTGCTCTTGCTGCTGATCTTGCCGAATTTTGTTCTTGCAGAAAGCATTTCTCAGACTGGAAAGAGCGTGTCAGAAAGCAAAAAAAATCCTGGCAAAATATTAACTGTGACTGATATCGACTCGACTGTCGTTGTGTCGCCAAACTCGGGATCGTGGAATTTTGGAAATGTCGACCCAATGATCTATGATGATGGAACAGGATATTCTGTTTCGCATGAGTTTACTTTGATTAACAATAACAAAAACTCCGTTGTAGTTAAGGCCATTCAAGGATCAGATTTTCGCGTGGCTTTCAATCTGCCGATTTCTCAGCAATCACTGCCAGTAACAGTTCCTGCTGACGGGTTGATTACAATCAAGCTTATTTACCATCTGCTTCCACTTGAGCCGGGTAGTGTGGATGGATCAGCAAAAGTTTTCATAGACGATCAGATTCAGCCAGCGGCTACGCTTCAATTTATTGGTGTGGTCAAGCCTGTTGTCACTTTTGATCCTCCTCTACTGGATTTTGGAACGATGATATCGGGGCAGATACTATCCAAAACGATCAAGGTTACATATGACCGCCATATGTTTCCGGGAATAATGCCATTGCCGCCAGAAAAGTTGCCGCATGTGGCAAGCAACGAGCCTTTCATTGATATAAAGCAAACAGCCATTGGATTTACAAGTAGAGCCAGCTTGTTCAAAGATGTTACCACCGATGACCCTGGGAACTCGAAAGCGTTTGATGAGTATATGAAACACAACAAATACTATATTCAGCGATTAAAGGAAGAGCTGCTTCAGTTTGAAACGCTGCCTCCGCTAAACAATGTAGTCACTTGTCAAGTAACTGTAACAGCTCCGGCTGTGCCAGGAAAGTTTCGCGGGTTCGTTGTAATATTGCCGATTGAGGGCACGGCCGGAACGGAAGCTTTGGAACAAGAAAATGCGGTCGTACAAAGAGAAGTTGTTCTTAAAAAGTAGGATTCCCCATTACATAGAAAAAGAGTGGAAGACCAATTGGTCTTCCACTCTTTTTCTATGTACTTTTTAGCCATTCACAAGGTAAGATTAAGACAGAAATCTGAAATCAGAATAATTTGCGAGGTAGTTATGACTTTAACAATGGGGAAACGGGGCACTATCGTGATCCCAAAAACGATTCGGGACGAGTGTAACTTAGCAGAAGGTACAAAGATTGACGTGTCTCTAGAAAATAATACAATTGTTCTGCTGCCGTCGGTCAGCACACGCACGAGGCTGGATGAGAGCTTTGATGAGGCAAGAACGATTCTGGAAGCGAACGGAATAACGCTGGAAATGGCTATGGCTAAACTGTTAGAACTCAAGGCGGAAAGCCACAAGATTCAGGAGGCAGACGCGAATGGACGATCTCTCGCCTCCTAGCTTGTTCTTAGACGCAGCGCTTGTTGTCGCCATACTTTTTTCAGAAGACACTGCGGCCTCACCCGGATTTGGACTGATCAAGCTTGGTGAGGCTAATCTTGTCAGGCTAGACACAAGCGGGGATGTGCTGCACGAAGCACAGCGAGTTTTGCAGGTTCTGTTGCAGACTGACAAAGAGACGATAAAGATACTTGTGGCAGAAATCTTAACATTGGGAAATGTCGCAATTACATCACCACCAAATGACGAAACAGTGAAGCAATGTCTTGGAATCACCAACTATCTGCCTGACGCGAGAATTCTGGCGGCGGCGATAGAACGCGACTGCGAAGTATTCGTTACTTATGACAAAAAGCACCTTCTGAAAAATCCATTGATCGGACCCCCAAATACGCGTATCGTTGTCATGACCGGCGGTGAGGCAAAGGCATGGGCCATTGACCAGATCAGTGTTCGTTCGAGGCTGAAAGCCGAGCAAAAACGCAGGAACTGAAATGGTTGTTAGTTCTTGTCAGGCGCTTCCGCACGGTCAGACAGGGCAATCGTGACGGAGGCCAGTGCAGCCGAAAGCTCTTTCGCTGTCACCTCGGCACGGCCATCTTTTAGCAGGGGAGATTGGGCGGGCAGGAAGCCGTTAGACACCAGATGAGTCAGGGCCTGGCGCTGAGTGGGGGTCGCGGCTGGGGAGATTGTTTTGGGCGCGGGGAAAGTCTGGGCGTGGAGGGGCTTGTGAGCGGCTTCAATGTAGCGGACAAAGCGGTCCAGCGCCACGGCCAGCTCATAGCGGGTCACAGGCTGATCGCCCTGGAAACGGCTATCCGGCGTCGTGCCCATGATGTTTTCGTGAAGGACACGCTTGACGGAGCCTGCCGCCCAATGCCCGGAGGGAAGATCGCGGGGAGAAACAGTCGGGGCGGCGGAAGTCGCGAGAGATGCCGCAAAGAGGAAGGAAAGCGCCAGAATTGGGACATGGGGAAACTGCATGATGATTGCTCCAGAAAACAGACAAGGGTTTGGGACAAGCTCTTTTTAAGCCATTGCCAGCAGGTCTTCGGTGATGCCGCGCCGCTGCTCTAATGCTTTGCCGGTGCCAATGGCGACGCAGGAGAGCGGGTCGTCGGCTACGTAGGTCGGGACGTTCGCGGTTTCTGCGATAAGAACATCTAAGCCGCGCAGGAGTGCAGTGCCGCCGGTCAGAAATATGCCGCGCTCGATGATGTCGGAAGCCAGTTCAGGCGGGGTCTTTTCGAGGACGTTTTTGACACGAGCCACAATCTGACTGATCGGCTCGATCATGCACTCGCGGATCTCCTGCGAGGTGACTTCAACGGTCTGCGGCAGACCGGTCAGGAGATCACGCCCGCGCACTTCCATCTTGCTTTCCTCGCGCTGGGTCACGGCACTGCCGATGGTGATCTTGATCTCTTCCGCCGTTCGGTCGCCGATCAGCAGGTTGTAGTTCGTGCGGATATGGCGGATTATCACATCGTCGAGCTTCATGCCGCCGATCCGCAGGCTGCGGGACAGCACGATGCCGTCTAATGAGAGCACGGCAATATCCGTGGTGCCGCCGCCGATGTCGACCACCATGTTGCCGCCGGGGGAGTCGATTGGCAGGCCTGCGCCGATAGCTGCCGCCATCGGCTCTTCGATTGTCAGCGCTTCGCCCGCCCCTGCGGCAAGTGCTGCCTGCTTCACGGCCCGCTGCTCGACGCTGGTCACGCCGGAAGGGACAGCAAGCAGCACGCGGGGCTTAAACAGACGCTTGACTCCGCAGACTTTGTGCAGGATGTGTTCCAGAAGCCGCTGCGTCGTTGTATAATCGGCGATGACCCCGTCGGTCATCGGACGGACGGCGGCGATATTGACGGGGGTTCGCCCGAGCATTTCCCGCGCTTTCTCGCCGACTTCGATCACGCGCCGCGTATTGATATTCATCGCGACCACCGAGGGCTCGCGCATTATTATTCCCTTGCCATGCACGTATACCAGAACATTTGCAGTCCCAAGGTCAATGCCGATATCCTGGCTGAAACGCATTACGTACCGACTCCAATCCGCACCCGCTGACTTGCTTCATCGGCAAAATCATCGTTGTAAATCTCGCTTGTCGTTATACGCTCGATCTCGGCTCCGACATTCCGCAGCTTCGGCTCGAAGCCTTCATAGCCTCGGTCTAAATACTGAACGCCGCTGATGTCTGTTGTTCCCTCGGCGGCGAGACCTGCTAATACCAGCGCGGCAGTCGCACGCAGATCGGAGCCGGCGACAGGAGCGCCGGTCAGGCGCGGGACACCATCAATAATCGCTGCGTTCGATTCTGTCTTGATATTGGCACCCATCCGCGCCAGCTCATCGATATATTTGAAGCGGCGCTCGAACATGGTTTCCGTGATCGTCGACGTGCCCTGTGCCAGAGTCAGCATCGCAGCAAACTGAGGCTGAACGTCGGTGGGGAAGCCGGGATAAGGACTGGAAGTGATACGGATCGCATCGAGTGTCTTATCTTTCGGGACGCGCACCCGGACACCATCATCGCTGAAGTTGACACTGACCCCGGCTTCGGCCAGCTTACGCGTGATCGGCTGAACATGGTCTTCAATCGCGCCCTGGATAAAGAGGTCGCCATGCGTGATTGCGGCTGCAACGGCAAACGTGCCTGCCTCGATGCGGTCGGTATCCATTTGGTACTCGGCCCCATGCAGAGCTTTAACCCCTTCGATGATAATATCTTTCGTACCTGCACCGCGCACTTTCCCGCCCATCAGGTTGATGATGTTGGCGATCGCGACAACGTCGGGTTCCTGCGCGGCATTCGAGATCGTCGTGATCCCGCTGCCGAGGGCTGCCGCCGTCATGAGATGCGTGGTCGCGCCGACACTGCTGCGGTCCAGGTAAATATCGGCTCCATGCAGGCCGTTTGGAATGGTCGCATGCACAAATCCGTGTTCGACGGTCGTTCGAGCTCCGAGCTTTTCCAGGCCTTTGACATGGTAGTCTACGGGCCGAGCACCAATATCGCAGCCGCCGGGGAGTGCGACGCGGGCCTCGCCAAAGCGGGCGAGCAGCGGGCCAAGCACTAGGAATGATGCACGCATTTTGCGGATAAGTTCGTAGGGTGCTTCGGAGGTAACGAGTGACGAGGAGTCGAGAGTAACGACATTGTCGGTGAAATCTACTTTGACACCGACATATTTCAAAATATCCAGCAGCGTTAGAACATCACTGATGCGAGGAACGTTTGTGAGAACGGTCTGGCCCGATGCGGGCAGAATGGCGGCGGCGAGAACAGCGACAGTCGCGTTCTTGCTGCCGCTCAGGCGCACTTCGCCAACAAGGCGTCGTCCGCCTACGGTTCGTATTTTTTGCAAATGCGGTTCCTCCTGCCTGGGGCGCGTGTCGCCGGCGGTTCGTTTTCGCTTTTTTCGTAAAAGCTTGTTCAGACAGAATCGAGCGCATGACCGCCGGTCATGGTATTACGTATTTTTCAGTATACAAGACTTAGGGCAGATTGTCAAGGGCGGCACAAGGGGTAGCGCAGCTTCTATCCCAGAGGAAAACTGCTACTGTGAGCAGAACTAACCTCCATGATTCAACGATGCCCGCGCTGCGGTCAGAAGAACCGGCTGCCGGAAACCATGCCTAAGAACGGCGAGTATCGCTGCGGCCAGTGTCAGGCAGTGCTTCAAAGCGGCTCCAGAGTCCTGCGAATGCTGAAAGACATTCCCTTGCTTCTCAGCGGAATTTATGTCTTGCTGCTTGCAGCGCTGACCCTTTCCAACAGCATCGGGCCGGAGCGCTGGTGGCTCGGAAGTCTCAATCTTTACCTGCCCCAATGGCCCTGGGCGATCCCTGGCGGCCTTCTATTGCTGCTGACACTTTGCCTGCGTCGCTGGAAGTTGTGCGCTCTGAATTTTTCAGGGTTGCTGTGGGTCTTCGGCCCGATCATGGGCTTCAGTACAGGCGGACTTCATCCGTCCGTGGCGGGAACCGGCACTCCGATCCGCGTGATGACGTACAATGTCAAATGGAGCAGCCGAGACGGCCACGCGATCTCGGAAGACATTGCGCGTTACCACCCCGATCTTTTGCAGATGCAGGACTCGTCAGGCGTCATGCTCGGTGAAGTCGGTCAAGCGCTGAAAGGCTGGAATGTTCGGATCGACGGACAGTATCTTATCGCCAGCCCCCACCCGCTTCCGGCTCTTGAGTCGCGCGATATCTCCTTTGACGGCTCAGATCACCACTGTGTCCGCTACCTCCTGAAAATCGGTGGCAGGACAGTTACAGTCTACGATGTCCATCTGCTTTCGCCGCGTGAGGGATTGATGTCGGTCGGTCACAGCCAGACGGAAGGCATGAGTGAGAATGCGGATTACCGTCAGGAAGAAGCGCTGCGGCTGGCCGGATATGTAAATCAGGAACAAGGCCCGGTTGTGCTGACCGGCGACCTCAACGCCCCCGTGCAGTCCCTTGTCTGCCGCTCCCTCTTCGACGCCGGCCTGCGCGACGCCTTTTCCGAGGCCGGTGTCGGCTACGGCTACACGTATGGCCGCTTCACCCATGTCGGCCAGCCTTATGTCCGAATCGACCACATCATGGTCAGCAAACAGTGGCAGGTGACCCGCTGCACCGTCGGCAACGAGATCGGCTCCGACCATTGCCCCGTGATTGCAGATTTGGTTCTGTCCAATGAAAAATGACCCTTGGTCAGCTATCGAGAATCTCCCAGGATTGTTCCATAACTCTTCCCGATAAACGGCGCAGAATAACTATGCAGAAATAAGGGTAATCTTTTCAGGTTAGGACTGAGTGGAGTTTTATACAACAAAGGTTAAGAATGTAAGTAACTGTCTCCTAAAGGGGACAGCTTTGCCAGTCACGAAAGGCTTTCGCCTCTGCTGCTCTCCTTAGCTCGTGCCGACTTGAGGCATGCTTACAATTCAAGCCCGTGTTCCTAGCTTGCGCCAGGAACCATCTGAAACAGCCCGAAGGCTGAAAGCAGAGACGTCCTGAGATTTTACTTGGCAAAACGTATTGAGTTGCCAAAACCTGTCATCTCAACTTGTGAAGGAAACCTCCGCAGTGCGGAAGGTGGTTGTTTTGTAACCGTTGGCTTTCTCGATAGAAAGTGCCTTACAACCACAAAGATTATACCCGCTTTCGGGTGCTTTTACTCTCAAATGAAAGGCAGGAATACGCCTTCGGCAGACAGGGTTTCATTCCTCTGTCAGCTAAAGCAAACAGTTTCCTGAAACGTTATTATGAACATTAAGAAAAGCGGCTCACAGCCTTCCGGCAAAGGGCCGGAGGCGTGGTTTACCGGCACAGTTCGCGTTGATCCACTGTTTCAGGCACCCGACCCGGCACGCGTATCGGGAGCTAGTGTCACGTTCGAGCCTGGCGCTCGGACTGCCTGGCACACTCACCCACTGGGACAGACTCTCATCGTGACGGCAGGCTCCGGCCTAGCCCAGCGCGAAGGTGGTCCTATTGAGGAGATCCGTCCCGGTGATGTAATCTGGTTCCCGCCGGGCGAGAAGCACTGGCACGGCGCAGCACTGACCACGGCGATGACACACATCGCTATCCAGGAACAGCTTAATGGCAGCCCTGTAGACTGGATGGAGAAGGTCACCGACGAACAGTATCAGGCGTGACCGTGGAGTAAGAGGAATGCAAAGATGGAAAAACGCACACTCGGCAGCAGTCTGAAAGTCTCGGCGCTTGGCCTGGGCTGCATGGGCATGAGCTACTCGCGCGGCTTGCCCAAAGATAAGCGGGAGATGATCCCGCTGATACGAACCGCCTTCGATCAGGGCGTTACTTTCTTCGACACTGCCGAGGTGTACGGTCCCTATGTCAATGAAGAACTGGTGGGTGAGGCGCTCGAACCCATCCGCGACCAAGTAGTCATCGCGACTAAGTTTGGAGAAAAATCTGCCTTTCCCGGCGAGGCGCGATGGAGCCGGTTGGACAGCCGCCCCGAACACATCAAGGAGGTTGTCGAAGGCTCACTCAAGCGTCTAAGAACCGACACTATTGATCTGTATTACCAGCACCGCGTCGACCCGGACGTGCCCATTGAAGACGTCGCGGGGGCGGTCAAGCAGTTGATTCAGGAAGGGAAGGTCAAACACTTTGGGCTGTCCGAAGCGGGCGCACAGACGATCCGCCGCGCTCACGCTGTCCTGCCCGTCACCGCGCTCCAAAGCGAGTACTCTTTGTGGTGGCGAGAACCCGAAGCAGAAGTTATCCCAACATTGGAAGAACTTGGCATCGGCTTCGTCCCGTACAGCCCGCTCGGCAGAGGCTTCCTGACCGGCAAGATCGATGAGAACACCAAGCTTGATGACTCCGACTTTCGCAATACTCTCCCTCGTTTTGCGCCAGAAGCCCGCAAGGCCAACCAGGGAATGGTCGACCTGCTGGCCGGCGTAGCGGAGCGAAAGAGCGCGATGGCGGCGCAGATCGCGCTGGCGTGGCTGCTCGCCCAAAAGCCGTGGATTGTCCCGATCCCCGGCACGACAAACCCGCACCGGCTGGACGAGAACCTCGGAGCGGTCTCAGTCGAGCTGACGCAGGACGATCTTCGCGAGATCAACGAAGCGGCATCCAGGATCACGATTGAAGGCACCCGGTACCCCGAGGCGCTTGAGCAGGCGAGCGGGCGCTAATCACAAGGAGCGTGCGTAGGAAATGTGCAGCAGATGCGGGAAACAGCCCTGGGAAGTTGTCACGTGTTTTTCTTATGGGCCCAGAGGGATTCGAACCCCCAACCTACCAGTTATGCATTCCACCACGGCTTTCACCGCCCCTTTCGGGTTTGTGGTCTGGACTCTCTCTTCATCCTCACGCTTCGGCTGCGGTAAGGATGCCTGCCGTCGAGTCTCTACACCTTCTTCTGAACGGTTGTTGAAATCGTTCAAAAGCTTGGCTCGGGATTGCCCTATCTTAAAGACTTAGGATTCCCCGAATTTGACAGATTATACTGAAGAATTGCTTCCAAAGCAGCCCGATACAAATCCCCATGTCTATGTCACCCTGAGACAAAAGATTTAGGTTCTTTGCGTTAAGCCGGCAGCTCTAACCGTTGAGCTATGGGCCCTCAACGCCGTTATTATAGCACATCTTGAACGAGAACACGCAGGAGCCGTGGGTTTGATACCCACGGAACATCAGCGATTACGAGAGGGTTTCCAAACAGCGCTTAAATATAGATCTTGTAGGTCGGGATACCCATGACAGGTCCGACAATGGCCCAGAGCGCTCCCATCGTGTAGTCCCCGAGAATCAAACCCAGGAAGAACGGAATCGCCCGGCGGTGCAGGCTGATTCCGCCGTAACGGATGATCAAAAACTTCAGCAGCCAGGCAATAAAGATCGGCAGCCAGAAGTACTCCATCGCATACGACAGAGCCAGCGCATAGCCTGCCGGATGGAACGGCCACCAGACAAAATTGATCCGCATCAAGGAAAGCGCGATTGTCAGTGCAAGGCCCGCCGCGATGTAATAAAGACCTGTGCTGGCCGGCGGGACCGGCTGGTTCAGCCAGCCCGCCAGGCGGTCATAGCTTTCGGCTCCTGTCCAGTTCTTAAAACCCGGCAGCTTGCCTTCGCCGCCATACGTATACAAAATATGCAGGTGCGCCCAATAAGTCGTGACCAGACTGATCACCGAAGCGAAGATCAGCACAGCGGACAGCTTACCGATCCCGACCGACGGTTTGTTGTCCAGCATCTTGAAGGCTTCGAGTTGATTAGGCATCGGATGGTTCCGGTACCCCCGGTTAAACCAGTAGAGCATCGAAAGCAGTGTCAGATCGTGCGCCCCTATCGACCGCGTCCCAAACAGCGTCACCAGTACCTGCACCGGGTTGACCCAGTTGATCTCATGCGGGGAGCCGAACTCGGCCCGCACCCGCGTAATCACAAACCCCAGCAGGAAGACGATCCCGAAGAAAGCCAGCGCGACCCACCCACTGATACCGATGAGGGCGGCAAACAGCGCCAGCAGGAGGCCACCGACGACTAGCCCAATGAAGGCAGCCCGGTAACGACGGGCTTCTACCGGATCATCAGAGCGAACACCCAGCCAAGCTGTCTCACCGACCTGACGCCAGTAGGTACGTCCGGCATAAATCAGCATGACGCCCAGGCCGAGCCAGGCTCCGGTCGCCTGCTCCCCAAAGTACGGGAAGCTGCTGCTCTGACCGTTGTTTTGGGCCGCATCCCAGCCATACACATTGCCGACAACGCGAAACACGCGGGCCGCGACATAAAAGAACCAGCAGGAGAACGACAGATCCAGCGGCATGAAATAGCCTAACCCGATGGCAAACGGATAAAACGAGGTTTGTGTCGACCCTATCGCGCTCCAGGGACGGGTATTGATGATCGAGCTGAGATTAAACAGTTTGACATTCAGCTCCGGGATCGTAGGAATGAGCGTGTGCAGACCGTTCAGGAACGAGATCGAGAAGGCCACGCCAAAGCCAGCCCACGTGACTGGATTTTTGAAGAATGTCGCCCCTGCCGTCTCGCTTGTCATTGCAAGAGGCAACTGGACAATCGGAAAGGTCAGCTTTTCATTCTCGATCCAAGCCCGGCGCACGATAATCGTGAGACAAAGGTACATCCCAACCAGGGTCATGAAAAACAGTCCCCAGCAAGTCAGAGGCAAGATCCAGGCACGGAGATAAATCAGGCCCTGCGGGCTGTACAGATTAACATTGCCATGGTTCATCGCCGTCAGAGCCGGCAGGTCCGTGATCAGCAGCCATTTAGGGAGATACGGGAAAAACAATGACTGCCATTTGTTCGCTGTGGTTGCATGCCAGTAGGGATAGGTAATGGAGCCGAACAAGTTTTGCAGCGTATCTTCGCCGGCAAAAGTGCAGGAAACGACCAGCATAATATACAGCAGCAGCAGCTCTTCCTGACGCATCGGGTTTGCACGCGGGAAGATTTTGCGCCAGACCAGATTCAGCAGCACCAGGATGAACAAAATGAAGACAGGTGTGACAAACAGGGGCAGATCAGTACCATCCAGCGTATACCATTGAACTTCGACTATAATTGTCCAGAAGACGTTGACAGGAATCAAAAGCAGGCCCAGAATGAGGACGCGCCAGAGTGCCAACGGCTTAACGATTTCCTCCGGCGCGGCGTCCGCGCCCTCGCTTTTGGAGCTCAGGGGTGTTTTTATAGCCATAGGGTGCAGTTCGTCAAGCGGAAGTCACTTTCCTGCACAGCCATTAACGGGTATAACAGCTCTTAGTCAACCAACTAGATGAGGAAGGAATTTTCTCCGTGATGCAACATGAGCTTTTCACGCGCTCCGAACTCAACCCAATCATCAGCCCGAGCGACATGCCCTACCCCTGTGACTGTGTCTGTAATCCTGCGGCGCATATCGTCGGCGATGACGTTTTGCTGCTGATCCGTGTCATCGACCAGGAAGGCAGCTCGCATATCACTATCGCCCGGTCCAAAGACGGACTGACGGATTGGCGCATTGAAGACCATCCGTTTATCGCGCCCAACGATGCCGGGGCACGCTGGCCGCTGAACACCAGTCAGTACGACACCACATTCGAGGCTTACGGCTCGGAAGACCCGCGCCTGACCTATCTCGCCGACCGAGGCGAGTATGTCATCGCGTACACCGGCTATTCCAGCCTCGGCGCAGGTGTCTGCCTCGCCACGACCACCGACTTCGTCAATGTCAACCGCTTTGGCCTCGTGCTTGCCCCAAACAACAAAGATGCGTCCGTATTCCCGCGCAAGATCAACGGGCGCTACTGGATGCTGCACCGGCCCGCGCTCGGCGACATGGAACATATCTGGCTTGTGGAGAGTGAAGACTTGATCCACTGGGGCCGCCCATGGTGCATTATCGAAGAGCGGGGCGGGCCATGGTGGGACGGCGACAAAGTCGGCGGCGGCCCTCCGCCGATTGAGACCGCCGACGGCTGGCTGGTCATCTTCCACGGCGTCAAGGGAACGTCGCACGGCCCCATCTACCGGACCGGCCTGGCCCTGCTGGACTTAGAGAACCCACGCAAAGTCATCCGCCGCCTCCCCCACTGGGTCTTCGGCCCGAAAGAGCCTTACGAGTCGACTGGCTTCATCCCCGGCGTCGTCTTCCCCACCGGGACGATCTTGAAAGGCGACGATCTGTATCTCTATTACGGCGCGGCAGACACGCGCATCGCCGTCGCGACCGCGAAGATTCAGACGCTTCTGGATGCCCTCAAAGAAGAAGGCAAGTAAGCAATACTGGGAGCGTGGGAATGAACGTGGGATTGAAATCCTACGCTGTGGGGCGCAGACGCCAAATCTCGACCTTCGTCGAGAGGGAGCAGACCATGATTGCCGTCCGGTTCCCTGTCCGCGCAGGCGGACATTAGGCGCTTCGCCCCATAGCGTAGGAATTTATTCCCACGCCTCTCCTGACAGCTCTGCTCATACAGGCATGACAGCCGTGGTATACTGATTGCAAGACACGCACCTCAAGGAGAACACTGCCATGCTCCACCTCTCTGCCTTCCTACTGCTCATCCTGCTTTTGCTGTCACCAGCCGCTGTGCCTGCACAGGCTCTGCCACCTCCCCCAGATAAGACCATTTCCATCGACACGTCTAATGCCGATCTGCAAACTGTCGCCGCAATGCTGGAACAACAGACCGGCATCCATGCCGAAGTTCAGCCCGGCAGCGGCCCTTATCTTCCCGTCACAGTGCATCTGTTCGGCAGTTCGCTGGCGCGGGCTTTGCGGATCGCTGCCTTTAGTGCAGGGGCACAGGTCACGCAGAACGCGGCAAGGACTTATGTCTTCACGCCTAATACTTCAGCAAAGGCACAAGCGCAGACATCAACTTCTCTTCAGTCACAGACAATAAGCAATACCGCTGATCTCAAATGGCAGAGGATTGCCTTGCAGCATGTATCTCCAAGCGACATCCTCACGCGGATGCATTGGGGAGGCAGTAAGAACGTGGGAGCCACTTCTAACCTGCCGGGTGGTGTCGAGGTGATTTTCGCCCTGCAAAGCAATAACTCACTCCTGATACATGCGACAGATGAGGGCTTCGAGCAGGTCAAACGGATTATTTCGACACTGGACATTGCACCTCAGCACGTTCAGTTAAAATCGTTATTCGCAGCGATTGCAGATAACCCAAAGAGAGTAATTGACCTGACTAACCCGCTGGGCGCTATGCTGCAGATACATCAGGTCGGCACGATTTTTTACCAGCCGCTGCCCATGATTACCAACAACAACGTAGATGCTGCCGTTGCTCTCGATATGCGTCTGCCGCGCCTTGACCCAAACCTAAAGCACTGGCTGCTGCTGAATGACCCTCATTATGGTGGGAGTACACTGTCGGTTGTACCCGCCCTGCGCCTCATGCCGCGTATCAACTCAGACAATTCCGTGACACTGAGTATGAACATTGAAGACCCGACGCTGAACTTACCTACACTCTTTCCTGACCAGTCCCTGACTAATACGCGCACTCTCAAAAACGGCGAATTGACTGCTTACGAGATCACAGGGATGTCCGGAACCATCGGCTACCGCGTGTTTCTTTTCGTGACACCGACAATTCTTCCTGCAAGCGTGGACAACGGCCAAGGAATTATGGTAAACCCATAAGTCGCGTCGCATTTCCCGATGAGATTAAGCTCGAATACAAACAATTGCTGCAGGAGAATTCTGTCGTGCTTCGCAGAATTTCATTGGCCGCCGCGCTTTTGCTGTCCATAAGCGGCGCGTCCGCGCAGACTAATGATTCAAGAAAATTTATAATTCCCTTGCAGCATACGCAAGCAAAAGATGTCATCCAGGAGATGCACTGGGCAAACCTTACTCCTCCTGCGAATAGTCTATACTTGCCACAGGGCGTCTCGCAAGTAGCCGCTCAGCCGGGAAGCAATGCTTTACTTGTCCAGGCAACGGTCGGTGGCTATGTGCAGGTCAGGAAAATCGTCGAGATGTTGGACGTCAAAGGATACACGTTCGCACCCACGCTGACGTTTTTGCGTCTGCCGTCTGGAGATAAGCATTTCAATTGGGTCGACGGCCCAACACAAGACCTTGAAGTCGGCATCCTTGCGGACGGTACAAAAGCATTTCAAGAAATCACGAAGGCTGGAATAACGTCGAAAAAGATAAAGCTGTATAGCCGTAGCGTTTACGACCCAATCCAGCTCGTCATTGACACCCCACGCCTTAACCCCGACGGTTCACTGACGCTTAATTTCACCACCACAAGCTGGGATGGATTCCCGGTACAGATCTCGTCTATCCATCGGGGAGATGTCCTGGCAGTTCGAGGCAAGTCCTTTTCTTCCGTCACGCTCATTCAAGTCGATTATTAACGAGCACAGGGTGAAGCTCACGCAATCGGATGTGGGATCATCTTAAGATGCATGTGGACGCTGTATCCCATAACTGCCAGGAAGGCGGCGAGGCCTAGATAGGCGGCACCGAACTTCCAGCGGTCGGCGGCGGTGGCCTGGTAATAGGGGCTGTCTTCGGGCTTGGCTTTCCAGCCGAAGATGATGCGCGGCAGGCTCATCAGGGCAAGCACCAAGATCAGCGGGTTGTACCGGACCATGAACAGCAGCAGAACCGCGCCGATAGCCAGCAGCTTGGGCGAAAACAGAGGCGTGATCCAGCCGCCGTCGAGCGGCGGGGTCGGGGCGAGG
>JBPBQB010000021.1:0-42056 GCA_050954545.1 Janthinobacterium lividum
GTCGATTTCAACGTATGTTCCTCCATTGTTCAGTCGTGACTGATAAGCCCAAAAGCCGCCCGGCTAAAATCTCTAGGGTCTTCCCCTGACCGTTTTCCGGCCCGATCGCGTAGTGCTGGTGCAGACACCCGGAAATAAACTGCGGCACGCTCGGGACTTGTATGTACCATCGGCCTCGGTACCAGCCGAAACGGTCGTCAATCGTCCGTCCGTCTATTTGGCCTTCCACCAGGTGAATGCTGGAAGCGTCCGGGGTCAGGCGTGCCAGGACGACCGGGCCGAAGCGCGGGGTAGAAGCGATCATGCTCTGGCCGGGCCAGGCCGGCAGCGTCTGACGCACCTGATAGCGCTCTTCCTCCATCATGTCCCGAGGCAGGACGCCCGACGCGCTGAAATGCGCTGCGACTAGGTGATTGTCATGGACACACTGCTGGAAGTCGGCACGCTCGCGCTCAAGTGTATAGCCTTCATGTGTCCCCAGAGCGTCGAACTCATCCCGGAAGGCTAGGTAGATATTGCTCATCGTCGGATGCGCCCCAAGACCCACGCGAAGCAGCATCTCCGACAAAAGGACTTCGATGTCACCTTCCTCGCAAGCAAGCACGCCCTCGCTGACCAGAGCAGCGTAGGAGACATTCGGCATGGTCTGGGCCGGAGACGCCAGCAGGAACGCGCCGATGTCGTCCACGGTGATGCCGACCGCGCCGGTCTCATCGAGCAGGGCACGCTCGGCGAGGTACAATTTGGCGATCTGACGCATATGCTCGGCGTCCATCTCGCCGGGTCCTGCAAAAAGCTTGGCATTCCACTGTACAAGCACTCGGTCTGCGGCCTCATCATCCATCGCTGCTGCCGACGCCAGCAGCTCCCTGGCCGAGCGGTGAAGGATTTCGACTCCGAAGCGCTCGCAGCATCTGCTGCCGAATGCTGCGATTTCTGAGGCCCGGTGGTCGCCCTCATGGGCGTCCACCACGATAAGCCGCATTCCGCGTAGCGTCTTCCGCGCTCGCACGGCTTGAAGCGAAGCCGCGATAGTTTGCGGGTCATCGGCGGGCAGCGCGATCCCGTGCTTTTCTAATTCCTTGTAAAACGCCGCGAAGAAGGGATGAAACACCAGCGGGGGAGCAACTGCGAACGAGGGGAGTGATGCCGCAGCGAGAGGGCCGGCGGTGACGCTCGATCCGCAGGGCGCCCAGACCGCGGCGACATCCCACTCCCCAGGGCTTTTCAAGTCCTGGAGACGGCCGATGGTAAAGCGATCTTCAGGAGCGAGGATCGCTTTCATAGCCGTGCCGACGGCATCAGTCGTCTGTGCATCGAACGGCTGGTCATCGGCGGGCAGCACCAGCGCATGGATAGCTTTGGGCGCAAATAGGTTATTGTTCAAGTTTTTCATCCTGCTGTCTCGGCCCTAACGGGCGGCTGTGCTCCAGTCGAAGACCAGAGAAAAACAAGCGTTCGGGTCATCACGAAGGAGGGCATACGACGCTGGAGCGTCGGTGTAAGGCACGATTTTGTCCAGAAAATCTTTTCCCCGGAGCCGACCTGTCCGCAGGCCTTCGATCGCTTTCGCGCGGTCGGGCAGGCGTCTGTCGCCCGGTGTCAGGACCAGAGTCCCTTCGCCGGGAGAGAAATCTCCCGGATTTGTGGGGACTTCCACGCTGAACGAAGCCTGGATGATCAGCCGGGGCCAGCGAGGTCGCTGGGCGATGACCGGGTCCATACGGCGCAGTGCCGCCTGGGCCGTTTTCAGGCCCGCCACACTGGCCGACGCTTCTACCACGATGTCCGCCCCCTGGGGCAGGAGCGTGGTAAGCCGGGCGTGGACATCTTCTTCCGATGCATTAACCGTGGCGGCGACATTCCAGCGGGCGGCCCGTGCCAGGCGGGCCGCCGCGCGATCCACGACGATGACCCGGCAGCCTGCTGCCGCCAGCCAGCCGGCGGACAGTGCGCCGATCAGGCCCTGCCCGACTACCACCGCCGTCTCGCCCGGCTGCGGGTCCGCCAGGTCCACACCGCGCAGGCTGATGGCTGCGATCTCGGCGACAGCATAATCCAGTGGGTCTGCTCCTTCCGGAAGCAGGACCGGCTGACAGTCTCCCTTTGCAGGATAGACATGGTAGCTCTGCTGCCCGCCGTAGACCAGGTTCAGGCCCGCCGCCGGGGTGATCGGATTGCGCCCGCTGACTAGATCGCCGACTTTCCAGCCCTGCGCCTCCGGTCCGACTTCGACGACCTCGCCGACCACGACATAACCGGGAATGAGCGGAAACTGGCGGTCGGCCTCGCCTCGTCCGGAAAAGACGCGAAGCTCGGTGCCGGAAGAGACCATCGTATAAAGCGTCTTGACCCGCACTCCATCCATGCCGATTTCAGGCATGGGAATCTCCCGGATCTCCACTTGATTGGTGGCGGAGAAAACGATCGCTTTGAGATTTTTCGGAATTAATTCCATGCTAGATAATCTCCAACGAGTCGCGGTCGGGCAGTGATGGGAACGGGGCGGTCGGCAGAGTCTGATACCAGAACGCTACGCTTGCGATGTCGTCCTGAAGCGGCAGATAGCGCCCGCCGGAGCGCCACCCCAGAGCCTGAATGGTGACCTTGAGGTCCGATTGGAACCTGACCGGGTCGGTGATATGCCAGCGGTACAGGCCAAAGCGCGTTTGGGCCGAATAAAGGCCATCCGGTCTGATCACCTGCGGCAGTCCCGCGTAAGGGGTCGTGAACTCGCGATAGCCGCCGCTTTCTTTGCCCACATCGAAGTTATAGGAGCCGCAGAAATAGTCTTCCGTTCCTGTCCCGCAGATCGTCGGGAACTCGCCGTCGCCGTCCAGGAAGAACTTGATCTCCCCTTCGCCCCACCAGCCGGTATTGTTCACGCCCCAGGCCATATAGGTCCCTACATACTGGCCCTGTCCTTCGACTCCGTCCAGAATAGTGAAAACGTCTTTGTACGGCAGCGGGTTGGTCCGGCGGAACTGTGCATGGAAATAGGCGGCATCTTCCGGCACTTCCGTGAGCGTGTAGTTGACCTGGTAGTACAGGCCCATCGGCTCCGGCGCGATATTGGTCATCGTGATGCGGCACTTCCTGCGAAAAGGCATCTCCCAGTAGCAGTTGAAAGCGGACCCGGGATTGACACAAACGGCCAGGCTGGAAACCTGGGCGTACTTCTGCCAGCCGCAGGCGAAGAAGTCGCCGACCGGGCATTCCACCGAGGGATGCTCCTGATCGTCCCAGTAGAACCGCAAGATCGCGTGACGCCAGTGACCGCCGGGCGTCAGCCATATCTGCTGGATCGCCCCCGGCCCGTCGATCTCCGCAAGGGTGTGCGTTGCACCTGCTTCAATTGTCACCGACGGAGAGACTTTCCAGCCGACTCCCAGGTCACGGGCGCAGTTTGCTCCGCTGCCTTCCGTCGCCATGCCGCCTTTGCCTTTTTCGCCGGTGAAGTTCTCCGGCGAGATAGAGCGTGTCTGTGCCGAAGACAAACGTGAGAGGTTGCCTAGGTGCAGTCCCAGGCCATTAAATTGCGACATCTGAATTTGTCTCCTCGTTGATGTTCAGTGTTACTGTTTTTCCCGAACCGACATGAATATGGCAGGGAATCGTTCGGGTCGATCCGTCGAGCGTCAGATGAACTGTCGTGATCTCCAGATTGCCTTCTACCAGGTGGATCGCAAGTGTCTCCCCGTCCAGGGTAAGCGTGCCGAAGCCGCTTTCGGCGGCGAAAAAGACCTGGAACGGCCGGTCGGCAAGCTTGGGACCAAACCACAGCGCTTTTTCGACAGCCGAGTAGCGGAAGCCGGACAGGGAGCCGAGCAGCGCGTAGCTCGCCATGGCCCGGGCGTAGTAGCTGCCGCATTCGTATTCATTGAAAGGGTTGCGTACATGACCGTCGTAGCGGCTTCGGACCGCTGCCACGAGGGTCAACCCTTCTTCCACAAAGCCTTCCTCGATCAAATGTGAGGCGACTTGATATTCGATCCCCGTCCAGACCTCGTCGCTGTAGACGAACGGCAAAGACGGCTTGCCGCCTCGCGGCCAGGTACAAAGTAGCAGGCCCGCCTCATGACCGAGCGCATAGCCGGGCCGCTGCGTGCAGGCATGGCTGAATAAATCGGCCTTGTAGTTATAGTGAAAGATGGATTGAAGCGTGGAGCGGACATGGCCGGAATCGAGCGGCAGCGGGATCCCATAGATCGCGCCCATCCATGCGCCGATGATGCCGTCGGAAAGGCAGCCGGAGCCGTATTGATACTTCGGCCCTTCTTCGCGGTACAGTGCGAGCGTTTCCTCGTCGAGTGTCCCGGATTCCAGGCTCTCAAGGAACGACTTATCCCGAAGCCCTTCCCACTGTACTTTTTGATCGTAATACTCTCCGTTGAACACGGTGGTATCCAGAAAGCCTGCCGCCTTCACGGCAAGCGACTGGTAGAGGGCTGCATCGCCGGCGTATCCAAGCCCGTCTGCCATCATTGCCATCGCTGAAAGCGCTCCGACATAGATGCTGCCGCACATGCCGTCCGGCCCCCAGAACTCGATGTCATAGGTATTGTGGTGCGGCTCGAACAGCCCGCCGCGCCGCTCGGGGTCCCAGCTGTCGATGCAAAAGTCCAGGCTGAGCTTCGCCGATGGATACATATGCCGCAGCCAGGCAGTGTCCCCGCTGATCTGCCAGTCCCGGTAGAGCTTCATGATTCCGCCGAATTGCCCGTCGGACGCCGCATTATTGCCGTGATCCGTCGGTCCATCCGGCAAAGCCGACCGGAAATTCACATGGCCGCGCTCATCCATGGAGCGCTTCATTTCCTGCTCACGCAGAGTGCGTTCGAGTTTCGGAAACAAGTGCGGCAGCGCCTGAGCGTAGTTCCAGACATGCGTGCAGGACCCGTGGCAGCAGCCCGCAGTCGCAAAGCAGCCCTCCCATCCCCAGACATTTCCGTTTTCCTGGCGCAGCACGGTAGGGGATTTCAGGATCGCAAGATTGCTGGCAACGGCATCAAGGACCGGCGAAGGCAGCGTTGATGCATAAAGCGCGTTTTTGAATGCCAGCGTTCTGGCCCGGAGATCCGCGAAGTTGTCCTGGACAAAGCGGGCTACTTCCCCGGCGTCCTTCCAGAGACCCGCATAAAATGGCCGCCAGAGTGGTGCGGCTTCGCCGGGGCCGCAGTCGCAGTTCGGCCCGCAGGCTTCGGGCGCGTCGCCGGCTGGAAGCAGCGCTCCCAGAGAAAGATTGGCATTGGGGAAATGCCAGGCAAGCGTGATCGGCACGGTGACTTTTTCACCCGGCTGGAGCGTCAAAGGAAGGAGCAGCGACCCGCCGTTCCGGTCCCTCGAATCGGCTCGCCCGGTTCGGGCGTTTTCCCGGAACTGGCCGCTGGAAACTTCGCGCCATAACATTGAAAGCGCATCGAACCAGCCGCCGCGAAACCATTCCGCTTTGACACGCGGGGTGTGCGCGATCGAAAGCAGAGCAGTGGTCCCGAATGTCTCTGCCGAAGAATCTTCCGTGTTGGAAAACAGGATACCGCCTTCCGGCAGGACAGTATTTCGCGTGCCCTCCCATCCGGCAGCGCCGTGTGCCAGGTGCGAGAGGTGATACGAGAACTCAAAGTCGACTGTTTCACTTGAGGTGTTTTGAAACGTATATTCTAAAATGGCCGCAGGAATGCTGGAGCTTTCGTCATCGCCGGGGATAAAGGGGTTCCACCCGGTAATGCTGACCGCCAGTGGGACATCGGGATCATGAAGGCGTACTTCCCCGAAGGGATATTCGGCCTGGAACTCGCACTCCGCAAAGCGGGGAAGCCCTTCATGGCCGCCTTTACGATAGCCCTGGCCCTGCAATCCCTGGTCGTAGAGCTTTTCGGGGGGAATAGGCCCTTCGACCAGCTTGGTAATCGGCGTTTTCCCCTTCACGTGCAGCAGCGCGAATGCCGCTTCTTCTGCACCATGCCCGTCTTGGAGAGCCGTCGTGCTGGGGTGATTGTAGAGTGAAAAGTCTACCAGCCCCCCATGACCGTTCAGGCAGACACAGCCGCTTCCAATCCCGCCCATCGGCATGGCAATCTGAAGCAGTTTGTGGTCATGATAGACCGGCGAGTCGGAAACGGGCAGCGGGCTGGCAAGAAAGTAAGGGGACATGGAAACCTCAAGTTGATTTTTATGAGCTGACTTTTATGGCTGATTTTTATAAAAATGACCGGACACTGGCTCGGAGCAAAAGGATCGGTTTCAGCGCCATCTCTAACCGTATGTCCTTGATAGGGTTTTCCAGACGCTGACGGCAAAGGCGAGCTGTCTGGACACCCATCTGTTCTGCTGGAAGGTCTAACGTGCAAAGATTAGCGCTTGCCGCTTCGATGATGTTGTCGTAGCCGATGATCGAGACGTCTTCGGGTACCCGGACGCCTTTCGCCTTAATGACGGACATAAACTGCAATGCGATATTGTCATTGGCCGCGACGACGCCTGTGATGCCGTCCATCTGCAGGAACTCTTCGGCCAGCGCCTGGCAAGTGGGCGTCCATTGGCAGCCCAATTCAGAAGAGCAGTATTTCTCGGGGCCATACAGCACCGTGCCGCAAACCGCCAGGGTGTTTACGTCGTTCCAAAGACTGATCGCTCGCCGGAATGCGGCGGCTCTGGCATCCGCCCAGGAGAAATATCGCTGGGTCGGCGAGAGGAATGCCAGGCGGCGATGCCCCTGCCTGAAAAGGTGGGTGGTCGCCTCAAACACGCCCCAGGCGTCGTCGATACGGACACAATCGACAGGCCATTCGCAAACATCGTTGATCAAAGCCAGTACCAGCGGCAGGTCGTTCGGCAGACGCTGCCGCGCTTCCAGCATCGGAGCAAGCCAGCGGGCCGTCTCAGACCCCTGATCAATCAAGACAAGACTGTCCGCTCCCTTTCTCAGCATCTCTGCGACTAGAGTGCGTTCCGATCCGTGAAGATGGCGCTGCGTGTCGACAATCTGGGTTCGCCCCCCGTAAGACTGGATCTCTCGTTCAATCGCCGACGCGATCCGGTGTCCGACCCGCTCGGGCTCACCCGGCAGGGGGGGAGTATCCCCGATCCCCGCGATGATTCCGATTGTCCGCCCTGACAAAGACGTTTCAGGTGGAAGGCTTGGAGAAGAAAGCGCTGCGGCAGATGCCGGCGCAGCAGGATCGCAGAGGTATGTTCCGCTGCCGCGCTTTCGATGGACGATTCCCGCCTTCGCAAGATCCTGAAGCGTCCGCGAGATGGTCGCAGGAGAGACATTAAACTCGGTCGCCAAGCTGCGCTCCGAGGGGATTCTGTCACCTCCACGATACTGGCGCTCAAGCTTCTCTTTTAGTGTATTCCGCAGGCGTCCGTAATCCACTGCCGGACGCTCTTTGTTTGAGGCTGATGTCGATTTTTCGGTGGCTTTTTTCATATCGACTGTTTACTTGATGCAATAGTAATGTGCATAGTAGGTAATAGTAACACGATTCGAGGATACTGTCAAGCGATTTACAAGCAATTACTGAATATCATCGGAAGCCATTATTTGCCCATCTGCGCTGAGAGGCGAAGCGCTCAATCACGGTCAGCATTCTTGTCTGAGACAAATCGGAGACTAAAAGAGGGAAGTTGAAATCCATTCGTGAGCTAACTTAGAACCCTTCCGGGAGTTCATCAGCTTGTCATAAGTCTTTCCGCTGGCTTTGACGCGAAAAACAGATTCATCCGCGTGATTGACTTTGCCCGGCATCTATGCAATACTATATTCACGTTGCGAGAATTAGAGCCTTGATGGCTTGAAAAGCAGCGCAGAGCGGCAGCCCAAGAGGTTGGCGCTTTTTTGCTGTTTGAAGTCATCAACTATGCCAAGAGCGCCCTATCAAATCTTAGTTTTGCCCTGCCGGAAAACGCGGGACGGCTGGGAGTTTGCTGTGTTCAGCCGAAGCGACTATTCCTGTCATCAGGGCATCGCCGGGGGCGGCGAGGATGACGGAATCCCAATCGCGGCAGCCCGGCGGGAAGCGTTTGAAGAAGCCGGCATTTCGGATGCCTCACGTTTTATCCCCTTGCAGGCCACTTGCACTATTCCGGTGACATTCTTTCAAGACAGCGGAACCTGGGACCGCACGCTGTATGTCGTCCCTGAGCATAGCTTTGGCGTCGATTGCACAGGACAAGAAATCATCCTGTCGGACGAACACAGCGCCGTCGAGTGGCTATGCTACGCGGAAGCGTGGGCTCGTTTCACCTACGACAGCAACAAAACTGCGTTATGGGAGCTGAATCAGCGGCTGTGCGGTTTGGAACCGCGCGACGAGCAAAGAGACCTATAAGGGACATTTTGCCCTTCCAAAGCCCGGCACTTCAGTGCCGGGATAAGCCTCAAGGACTTACTCTTAGTGCCGCGAAGCGGTATTTACCGGCGTCTGCGCCGATTAGCCGTGCCATTTATGGCATGGTTTGGGGATTATGCAACAACGCCGTTAGCAAACGGCATTCTGCCCTCAAGCATTGCGCGAACGATATTTCCGCCGCTCAGAGCGCATCCACAGATAAAATAAGATGATGATGATTGTCAATATCAAGGCTGGATCAAAACCTTCACGCCAATGAAAGGGCCTATGACTAAAATGCTGCGTCAAAAGGTTAAGTCCGCCGACAACAAAATCGCAACCCATAGATGTCAGCAGTAACACCCAGATGCGTTCCAGCATGGGCTCCTTCGGCGCAGGCGTAGGATTTGGAAGAGACAGCGGTGGTGGCCAGGTTGTCCCGATGGGAGTTTGGTCGTCGCCTTGCTCCTGGTTGTGCTGATCGGTCATAAGTGTGAGTGTACCTGCTCGGTACTGTAAGAGGCCCTTCGTTGTTATTAGAACGCGGTCAGCTCAACAAATTTGGCAGGCAGGACAACGGGCTTGCCGCGTGAAAACTGGATTTCGAGGCGGGGGCTGAGGCGGTCGCCGCGAATGGCGAGGATTGTTCCTATCCCGTGCTGGTTGTGCTGGACTCGGCCACCGATCCGCAGAGCGTTTGAGGACGGCTGCGGGGTGGGCTGAGGGAGCGTCGGCATATGTTCGGCGAGGTCGGCGAAGGCGTCCGGGTCCTGGGGATGGTCTGAGCCGAAGCGGGACCAGGGGGCGAGATGCGCGGGCGTAAGGCCGAGCGGCCCGTCTAATCCGCGCTCCTGTGCAGCGGCGAAAAGCTGGTGTACTTGGTCGGCAGCCGCTTGACTTTGCAATGATTGATGCCATTTGCCGAAGTACCGGCCTAGCTGTAAGCTGGACGTGTGGCGGATAATCGAAAGCACATCGCCGGTGCTCCGCGAAGAAGGCGGACGAGTCAAAGTTGTCCCAAGCGACTGAACCGCAGCCAGCGTGTTTTTCCAGTCGGCTTCCACCAGAAACTGCGACGGCAGCTCTGTCTTGACCAGATGCAGGTGCAGGTCGGACTGAGTACGGGTCAGGGCGACGTAAAACAAGCGGCGCTCTTTTTCCAGCTCTTCGGGGCCGCCGTAGGGGAAGATGCCCTGGTTGCAGTCGGGGACAAAGACGACCGGCCACTGAAGACCTTTGGCCCGGAAAACAGTCAGCAGGGCAATGCCGTCGGAAGTGCTTCGGTTCAAGCCGACCCCCGACGCCGCCAGCGTGTCCAGATGCGTCAGCAGGCCCGTCAGCGTGGCCGAGCTGTGCGCGTAGCGCAGGAACGCTTCGACATTCGCGGCCCGTGCCATGCCCGTTTCAGGAAAGCCGCTGGAGCGGCGCAGGAACTCTAAGTAGCCGATCTTTTTATCAAGCTGTGTCAGTGCTGCCCCCGCCGGCAGCGTATCAGACGCCCCGCGCAGCCAGTGCAGGGTCTCGGCCAGGTCTCCGAGCCGGGCCGCCATGTGCGCGGGGGCGTCTTTCGCCGCCGCCATCAGCGCATTGGGGAAAGAAACGCCGCGCCGGACTGTCTGAATCAGCGCATCGCAGAATGTCCGAGGCAGGTAGCGGGCGGGCTTGTTGGCGAGCTGGGACCAGCGCGTCTCCCAGCCGTCTTCCATCCGGGCAAGACGGACATAATCCAGCAGTGTTTTCACTTCAGGCCGGGCATAAAACGGACTGCTGCCGACCACGCGGTAGGGGATATCGGCTTCTAACAGCCCCTGTTCCAGCGGCGGGGTCTGGGCATACAGACGTACCAGAACAGCGATCTCATCAGGGGTATGCCCGGAGTCCAGCGCCTGGCGGATAAGCTGAGCCAGATGCTGGCCCTGCGTTTCCGGCGACGTTTCTTCATGCACTTCCAGCCTGCCGCCGAAGCCGCGCGTGAGGGAAAGGCTCTTCGGCTCACGCTTCTGGTTCCGGACGATCACCCGGTTTGCCAGTGCCAGGGGAGCGGCGTGGGAGCGGAAGTTGTCATGGATAAAGTACTTGGATGCGCCGTAGCGGGCCGTGAAGTTCAGGATAAAACCAGGGTCGGCCCCGCGCCATTCGTAGATAGTCTGGTCGTCGTCCCCGATCGCCATGTAGTGCCGGTTTGGGAACGTCAGCAGATCTAAAATCTCGGACTGAACCCGGTTGACGTCCTGAAACTCATCGACCAGTATGCAGCCGAACCGCTTCCGGGCATCCTGAAGCACCTCCGGGAACCGATGCAGATATTCCCACGCCGACAGCAGCATATCGTCGAACGTCAGAATATGCTCCTGTACCCGGACTTTCTCATACAAAGCATAGAGGGCCGGGTACCAGCTAAATCCTTGAGGCGCGGGTGCCTGCCCGGCCTGCGCCCGCGCAGGAGGCGGCAGCTCGACCTGGGCCAGTTCCGCATACAGCAAGTTGGCTTTCATGACCCCGACATAAGTCAGGAAATCAGGCCGGTCCAGCCCGTCCAGCTCCGCCGCGTAAGGGACTTTGTCGCGCCAGGCCATGCCGAGGACTTTCCCCAGAAGCTGCGAATCACTGCTGTCATCCTCCTGCCCCAGATTGAATTCCCGGCCCAGCCCGCGCCGCTGAGCCAGCCTCAAAATGCCCCAGCCGACGGCATGCAAAGTCTGCACCTGGACTTTGGCGCAGTGCGGCCAGCGCCCAAGCGCGGTTTTGATGTCTTTGACGGAAGCTTTGCTGAACGAAGTCGCGAGGATAGACGAGGCAGGAAAGATATTTTCCCGGACCAGCCGTTCGATCCGGTAAGTCATCGCCGTGGTTTTACCGGCTCCGGCAACAGCAAAGACAAGAGCCGGGCCGTAATCATGGACGACAATGGCACGCTGCTCTTCCGTGAGGTTAGGATCGCTGGAATTGAGAGGGGAATCAGGCATTACGCCTTAATTATACACTATGGGGGATGGCATTGGAAGCCAGGAACCGGCACTTCCAGTGCCGGTTCCTATGCTTATCTGCCGACGCTGCTCGTGCCGCCCAGCCCGCCTGTCGGGGCATCAGCGTTCTTTGGAGACTTGTCAGGACCATCCGGCGACATCTGAGGCGTCGCAGTCGCTTTGCCTTCTTCGGCCAGGCTGTCGCCGTTGTTGAATATGCCGTCGTCCATGCTGCCGCTGTCGTCGAGGGCGCTGTCGCCGCCCATCAGGACATCGTTGTCGGGGACAGCTTTGCCGCCTCCCATCGCCGTGCCGCCGGTCGAGCCGGGGCCGGTTTCCGACGGCTGACTGCCGCTGAGCGCGGCGACATCTCCTATTTTATCAGTCCCTAATTTATCCGGCATTGTTGCTCTCTCTTTCTCCGGGCAGGCGTACTGCGCCGTCTGTGTTGTTGGCGTTCACGCCGCCTGCGTAAGCATCACCGGGGTCTTCTTCCTCACCGGTCTCATCTGGCCCCTTTTCGCCGTCTAGAGCGGCAAAGCTCTCCGGGATACTGTTCGGGCCGGGGCTGGGACCGACTTCGCCGGTCAGGTTCGGGTTGCCCGGCATAGGCATCTCGCTGTCGTTGACTCCCTGGCGGGCATCGGTCAGCTCGTGTAAAAGTCGTTCTTTGACATCTTCCGTATAGTCCGCACTCATAATTGTCAGCCTCCAATAGATCGTCTGAAATCCATATACCCAGGAACGCAAAGAAAAGCCCCTGCCATTGCTGGCAGGGGCGAACAGAAACCTCACCCGGAAACAAGTTTCCACCCTCTCCTTAACAAGGAGAGGGTCGACGCGGAGCGTCGGGGTGAGGTTCTTACGGCTTAGAATTTGACTTGGATTTCTCCGGTGAACAGACCGTAACGCGGTGGCTCCGGCGTTCCTACCAGATGCGCCACTTTGTCCGCCTTCTCAAACCAGAACCGCAACCGAGTTGCTTTGTCCAGACCGTACAGCACTCCGTATCCATTGTTCTCGTCCGTGTACGCTGAGCTTCCCCCGGGACCCTCGCCCCGCTTCAGCGTGTCGTACTGGTACACCAAACTCAGCGCATGATTGCCGGTCTGGCCGAACGTCCACCCCGCCGTTGCGTAGTACCCATCGATGTGGTTGTCCTTCGCATACGACGTGTTTAGCGTGTACGGCGTCGCGCTGTTCTGGTTGAAGTACGCACGCTGCTCGTACAGACCCCCTACGTACTCCGCCAGTACAAACGGACCTGCCGGCGTCACGATCTGGGCATCCGCCCCGTACAGCTCTTTCTTCCGGCCTGTGTACTGCGGACCCGTGCCCGCTGCCGGGAACCCCGTCACGTTCGGCACATCTACCTGGCCGTAGTAGTATGATCCGCCCAGGCTTACCACTTTGTTGCGGCTCTGGTACCCGATCCGGTAGATCTGGTCCTTGAACGCATCCGTGTCGTCGCTCGTGCGCCCCGTGCCGTTCACCACCGCCGCCGATAGCTTCAGGCCCGCCGGCAAGAACAACAACTGTTGCCCCGTGTTGTAGCTAAGCTGCACGCCCTTGTCGTAGTCCTGGGAGTTGAAGATGCCCGCCGCGTTCTCGCTGAACGCTAAAGGACGCTCTGGGCTGATCGAGTTTGCCATCGACTGGGGCAGCGCATAACCGAACGGCGTAGCGAACAAGCCCGCCGTGGCGGTCAGGTTCTTTTTGGCGTCCCCGTTGCCCAGCGTGTAGGCGACGTACCCTTCGCGCACCGTCACCTGCTGGTTGGCCGTCTGACCGCCACCGGCGGCCACCGCCCCCGACGCGTCGATCTGGACGCCGTAGCGCGTGTTGTTCGTCACCTGGCCCGTGAACTTGAGCCGCGCACGCCGCACGTCAAACGTGCTCGGACTATTGCCCGACAGGTAGTTGCCATTGTACGCGCCCGTGCCGCCGGCCACCCCCTGCGGGAAGCGGGCCAGCCCGCCCTGTCCGACGGAAGCGTCCTGGTAGCGAGCCTGGATGTAACCACTGATCTGGAACTTGCGGTCGGCACCGACACCGTAGGAGTTGTTAGCCGTGTCCTGGGCTTTATTCGCCAGCGCTTTAGCGTCGAGGACATCGGCCCGCAGGGCATCGATGTTGTCCTGGGCGGTTTGCAGGTTGGTCTGGATAGTATCAAGCTCGGGACGGAACTTGTCGATGAGGGCCTGCAGGCGGTTGAGGTCGTCCTGGGTGACGGTGGAGACGGCAGGGGTGCCGGGAGGGGGATTGGCGGCGAGCATGTCGCTGACGGTACGGAGGGCGCGGTCGAGGGCGACGGCGAACTCGTAGCGTGTCATGGGGCGTTTGCCGCCGTAGGTGCCGTCGGGGTAGCCGATGACGATGCCTTTTTTGGCGAGGTCCTGGACGGCTTCATAGGCCCAGTGGTTGGTGGGCGTGTCCAAAAACGGAGCCGCCTGGGCCGAGGCCGAAGGGGTCGCAACCGCCGCGCCGAGTGCCATCAGGCCACCGGCTAATGTCGCAGTCCAAATTTTCAATTCTGTCCTCCTCGAAAATTGCGATTGGTAAAAAAATACACTGTGGCAGTTCGCTGCCTTATTCTGACAGCGGCGATTTTACCTGCCTTATGTTAAGAGAATGTTAAGAGATTCTCGTTTTTCTTAATTTGCGTGTGTTTGCGCGGAGGAATCAGTTGTTTGCGGTGAGGAGGGGGTCGATGCGGGAAGTGCAGCAGGCTGTACGTAGATAGGATTGCTGAAGATCCAGGGCTTGGCTCCGAGGCAGAGACTGCCGATACGTCGACGATACAGAAATACTTCGATTCGGTAGACACCGGGGGTAGAGACGGTGTATTCCAGACGTCCGCCACGCGCGGCGGCCACCAGATGCCCGTCTTTATAGAGCCGGACAAGAGAGCGGGTGCGCGGTGCCCGCGCCGTGAGCACAATAGCCGGGCTGCCAGGAATGACTTCGGCGGGAAAGGTCACCGCATCCCCCATTAGGGCCAGCGGCGACTTATTTGCAGGAGTGCGTGATGGGCCGGCCTCGAAGGTGAATCCAGTCGGGTCTGCGTAGTTGTCGTAGGCCATGTAGCAGTGGCCGAGTGCCACTGCGCTATGAACCAGCATTCCATCTTTCTCGCGAGAAGCCGTGCGGTCCGCTGCTTCGCCGTAGGAAAGCGGCTCGGAGGTCAGCAGATGCGTTCGAAGTGTCCGAAATGTCTCTTCGTAAGTGGGAAACGGGTAAGAGCGCCGGGCGAACTTCATGACCGCGTGAGCATCGAGTGACGCGATCCCGACAACGCGCCGCGAGGGCAGACCCGGCCCTGGTGCGGCCATGAGCTTGTCCCATAAGCGCAGCTCAGGGGACGGACGTGCGGCGACCATGTGGAACGCCCGCAGAGGACTGGAGCTATTGTAAAGACGCCAGACTTCTGCCAGGGCAGGCAGGTTGATCTTGGTCCGGGCGATGGCGCTGAGATTAAAGACTTCCAGCCCGATTCCCTCCTGCATCCGGCTGAAATCGCGCCAGTGGTCTTTGAGGTCGCAGGGCAGGGCCACAAAGCCGAGACCGCCGCTCTGCCGGATGGCATTCTGAGCGGCTTCTGCGTCATGGGGGGCGGGAATAAAGGTGTCGGGGACATCGAGGGCCAGCAGGTGTCCGGCATCGGTCGTGATCTCCGTGCCGATCAGCATCAGAGTCCGCCCATGCCAGCCATCCTCACCATTCGTGATCGCTTGAAGGTTGGAATGGTCACAAAGAACCAGAAAATCCAGCCCTGCTCGGTTCGCCGCCGCCGCGATCTCTTCCACGCTACCCGCCCCGTCGCTGTACGTAGAATGGACATGAAGCGCACCGGCATAATCATAGAAACGCGGCATGCCGAGCGTCTTACCGCCGCGCTCCTCACTTTTCGGCTTTGGGGGTAGGGGCGGCGCATACTGCACCCGTTCGCGCAGGGTCGCAAACAGGCCTTCGCAGGTCAAAATCGAAAGGTACAGCCGCACACGCGACCATCTTAACACAGAAGCAGGTCTCCAACTCAGGATTTTTTCTATTGTAGCACGAACGCGCTGTTTTTTATGCTGTAGTGCTATGAGCCGTGGGTATGAAACCCACGGCAGTTAAGTGCAGACGCCCTCTGGGCTGAAGAGTCCGGATTATCCGCAGCCCGGAGGGCATCTGCTTTTCACTGCCGGGTGTTTTATACACCCGGCCCACATACCCCTGGCCTCAGCACGGTGATCCTATTTCGCGCCGGGCCCGACAGTGATCTCTGCCGTGCGGGCTTTCGGCAGGGTCGCCAGCACGACCACGTCGACAGTTCCAGGCTGTGCGCCAGGGGTCCGGCTGATGATCTGAACATCGAGCGGCTTGTTTTTCTTTTTGTACGCCAGCATTGCGGTCACGCCCAGAGTCTGCCCGGCGGGAGGTGCGGCCACATGCAGGACAATATGACTAAGAATGACTGCATCAAAGTTCGTATTGGTCACCCAGACCCGCTGGGTCGCACCGATCTTTGTTTCGCCGTCCGGGTAGACTTCTTCCAGGTGTTCCGGCTGCAGCACCTGTGTCGTGAGCTTTGTGCCGTCTACCTGAACAGTCACATAATGCAGATAACCGCCATTCTCGGGCGTCGCATCCAGCGGCGCACCGCCGCCGCCCGAAATGAAGTAATTGACGCCATCAACCACTTTGTGCCAGTAGATGTGGTTGTGGCCGCAGAACACGGCCCGGACTTTGTACTTGACCATCAGCGCATGAAGCCGGTCTCGATCTGGAATACTTACAAAGCCGGTGTTCAAGTCCGGCGTATCCGGGTCGGGCGGTCCAAAGACATAATGGTGCAGGAAGACAAACGTATTCGCGGTCCCGTTTGTTGGCTTCCAGATCGCTTTCCAGCCAGGTAAACTCTGCATCGTCGATCGTGCCGCCCTTGACCGAGCCGTCGGCCCCGACAGGGTTGGAATTGACGGCGATAAAATGGCTGTGGCCGTAATCGAATGAGCCGTAAAGCTTCCCAAGCCGCTTCTCATAAACAGGCACCAGGGCGGGGTCTAGGCTGAACTCATGGTTTCCCGCCGCGCAGTAGACCGGGACACCGGTCAGGGAGACATCTTGAAGGAAGACATCGTACTCGGCGTTTGCTTCCGCAGGCGTGTCACCGTAGCCTTCGATGGCATCGCCGGTCGTCAGCACAAACGCGGGCTGGATATAACCGATCTCCCGGCAGATGGTCGCCCACACCGGCGGCATCGGGTAGCCGTGCCCGGTCGAGCGGTTGTCGCCGCCGACCACAAACATAAAGTGGTCCGGGTCAGCCGGGGGCGTGATCGCCGCAGACGGTGTCGGCGCAGGATTGAGCAGAACAGTCGAAGAAGCGAACGCAGAAGACGCAAGCGAGGCCGCCAGCAAAGCGGCAAAAAGGGTGTGTTTGATCATGGAGGGTTTGTCTTAAAAAGAGAGTCCCCAGCGTGGGGTGCTGGGAACGGATAGATTCATATTCGGAACCGATTAGTCTGCGGCACGCTGAATGTTCTGATTGTTGCAGGTACCGGCATTGTCCCAGGCCCAGTCAACGCCGTCACAGCCCGAAGTATAGGTGCTGTAGCGGGTGATAAACTTGGAATGACCGTCCATGTAGGCGATTGTCGTGCCATCAGGATGAAAGCCGACGTTGCCTGCTTTCAGCGGTTTGTCCATAAAGGCTTTTGGGAAGTCTGCATAGACGCGTGTTTCCGTAGGCCGTGCGAAATTGGACAGCGTCACTGTACCGAATGCCGCTCCAGCCACGCTTGCGCCGGTGTAGGTTGTCGCACCTTTCAGCGGTTCATTGTTGGCATTGTATTCTATGTCCGATTTTTTGCCGCTGGTGCCGGGGATCGTATAGCCCGTGACGGTCGCACCACCGCTGCCTACAGGGTAAGGGTTCGAGAAGTTCTGATGGGTGAACTTGTATGACGTACCGACAATATCCGAGTAGGTATGACCGTTTTCCTGGGCGTCGGTCAGCGGTGTCAGCCCTGGTCCCATCGTTTTGTTGTCGCCATTTGCGACCATACCGCCGCCGTCATCGGGGCAATGGAACACTTCCTGGCTTTTGATGTACGGCATGATCTCAGCGGGAATCCCTGCCTGCGGCGTATTGAGAAGAGTCGAAGCGACTGGACCAACCGAGTTGACCACGGCATACGAGATCGGCATGGCTTCATCGGTATCCTGTGCATACATGAGGATACCCAGCATGAACTGCTTGGAATTAGAGAGACAGGCAGTACGGCGTCCGTTTTCACGGACTTTCTGGAAGACGGGGAACAAAATCGCCGCGAGAATCGCGATAATGGCGATCACCACGAGCAGCTCGATCAGCGTGAATCCCTGCGCGGCATTGCGTTTGTGTGAACGATACATGAAGACTCCTTCTGTCTAGTCAGACAATCGACGTTTTTATATAAAATCTTTGTTATTCTACATCACGACATCACAGATTTGTGTTAAGGGAAGATTAAGCTTTCATTAATTGTTTCTCATAAATGAAACAGATTGAAGAAACAAATGCTGCCCCAAGCTGACACACTCCAGTAAGCTATGGCCAAGCACCTGCGAACCGGCAGCAGGATTCTCAGAGCAAAAAGGCGTAACAATATACGTAAGAGAACCTATGAGAAATCCGGAGACCTAAATGCAGGAAATCGAACGGCTGCAAAGCCATCTCTCTGAAATCAAAGCGCTGACCGAGGCCGCAGCCGTGCTGAACTGGGACCAACTGACTTATATGCCGCCCGGCGGAGCCGAAAGCAGGGCGGCCCAATTGACAGTGCTGAGCCAGGTCATTCACGAAAAAGCTACGAGCCGCGAAACAGCCGGGCTGCTGGAGAGCGCCGCTCTCGTAGTGGAGAATGCTGACCCGGACTCCGACGAAGCCGCGCTGGTTCGGGCTGCCCGGCGGGATTTCGATCAAGCCACCAAAGTGCCGACTGCGCTGGTCGCTGAGATGACCCGCGTGACTTCGCTCGCCCACGCGCACTGGGCGGAAGCGCGGGCGGCAAGTGACTGGAGCCGATTTGCTCCCTGGCTCAAACAGATATTGGAGCTTACGCGCAGTGTCGCTGACCACCTTGGGCATGGCGGTGAGCGCTACGACGCACTTTTAGATCAATACGAGCCCGGCATGACCACGGTGGAAGTCCGTACTCTGTTTGAAGCGCTCAAGCCGACTTTGGTCACGCTTGTGCAGTCTGTCGCAGCGAAAGGCCCGGACGCTGTTGATGATTCGGTGCTGAAGCGGAACTATGACGAAGCTGCTCAGGAGCAGTTCGGAAAGACTGTCATCAAAGCCCTCGGCTATGACCTGATTCGGGGACGCCAGGACCGTGCCCTGCACCCATTCTGCACGTCCTTCGGCTCCGATGATGTCCGGATTACAACCCGCTTCGACAGGAACTTTCTGCCGATGGCCTTGTTCGGCTCGATCCATGAGACCGGTCACGCGCTGTATGAGCAGGGTCTGGCTAAACGATTCACCGGGGGTGGTTTGGGAGAGCCTGCCTCTCTGGGTTTCCATGAAAGTCAGTCTCGATTGTGGGAGAACCTGGTGGGCCGCAGCCGCCCGTTCTGGCAGCATTTCTATCCCGCGCTTCAAAGCACGTTTCCAGACACTCTGAATGCCGTGTCGCAGGGCGATTTCTACCGGGCTATCAACAAAGTCGAACCGTCGCTGATCCGTGTCGAAGCCGACGAAGTGACTTACAACCTGCACATTCTGCTGCGCTTTGAGATGGAGATCGATCTGCTGTCGGGAGCACTCTCCGTCGCCGATTCTCCGGCAGCCTGGAACGCCAAAATGCAGCAGTATTTCGGCCTGACCCCGCCTGATGACGCTCAGGGGATTTTACAGGATGTCCACTGGTCAAGCGGTGCTCTGGGCTACTTCCCAACTTATACAGTTGGGAATGTCCTGTCTGTCCAGTTGTTTGACAAAGCCAACACGGATTTAGGTGGTCAGGTCGCTGCCCAGATCGCATCCGGCGACTTCGCGCCTCTGCTCGGCTGGCTGCGGGAAAATGTTCACCAATGGGGCCGGAAATATCTGCCGAATGCGCTTGTCCGCCGGGCTGTCGGCAGCCCGCTCGACCCGGCCCCATATTTAAAGTATCTTAGCACCAAGTTTGGTGAAGTGTACGGGATTGAGTGACTGGCATTCCACATTTAATAACTGATATTACGCAGATGCGCCACGGAACAAGAAGCCACGGAATTTATTCCGTGGCTCCTCTGCGTAACAGAAGCCGATAAATCAGGGTTTCCTTGACAGAACCTTGAAATACTTGTACAATAAAAGTCACTAAAACAAATGTTCGGCAGAACTATTATATTGGAATTATGTCAACTTCAGATCAATCAAACGCCGCAGGAAATTTGAAGCGGCACGATATTGTCGTCATCGGCGCTTCCGCCGGGGGCGTGGAGGCGCTGGCTGAGTTTGTGCAGGGCCTGCCCGCCGACCTGCCCGCTGCCGTTTTTGTAGTCCTTCATGTCCCTGCGTATGGACACAGCGTCCTGCCCAACATCTTGAGCCGGCGCGGGCCGCTGACCGCCCGGCATCCGGAAAACGGGGAATTGATCCAGCCGGGCCGGATTTATGTCGCGCCGCCCGACCATCATCTCCTAATCAAATCCGGGCGCATCCTGCTGACACGCGGGCCGGCGGAAAACCATCACCGCCCTGCCATCGATACCCTGTTTCGCTCCGCCGCTCGCTGCTGCGGCTCACGTGTCATCGGCATTGTTCTGACCGGCACGCTTGATGACGGAACAGCAGGTTTACAGTCTATCAAAATGCGCGGAGGGATCGCTCTGGTGCAGGACCCGGAAGAAGCCCTGTTCGCGGGAATGCCCCGGAGCGCGATTGAAAATGTCGCTGTCGACGCCATTCAGTCGATAGCAGTTCTGGCAAAAACTGTGGAGCGTCTGGCCGGAGAACCGGCAGGTCAGGAAGAATTGCCCGCAACACCTGAGCTGGAAGAAGATGTCGAGGTCGCAGAAATGGATATCGACGTTCTGGACAACCGCACTGAAGGAAAACCTTCCGGCTTTAGCTGCCCGGACTGTCATGGCGTTCTCTGGGAAATCACGGAAGGCGAGCTGATCCGCTTCCGCTGCCGGGTTGGTCATGCCTTTTCGCCGAATAGCCTTCTTGCGTCCCAATCCGACAATCTGGAAGAAGCGCTCTGGGTCGCACTGCGGGCGCTGGAAGAAAGCGCAGCCATGGCCGAGCGTCTTCAGGAGCGTGCTGCCGACCGCGGTCATGTGCTTTCCGCACAGCGATTTTCGGAACAGGCCGGCGATGCCCGGCAGCGTGCCCGCATTATCCATGACGTTCTCACCGGAGGCCAGATCATTGCCGACACCGAGCTTCGTTCGGCAAAGAATGAGCCCAAAGAATGAGTAACCCCGGCACTGAGCTCGTTCCTGTCAACTCCCTCGTAACTACTGTCAGTGAGGGCGCGGAATCGACTGACGTGGAATTCGAAGACTTGCTGGACTATCTCAAGCGCAGCCGGGGATTTGATTTTACCGGCTACAAACGTGCAAGCCTGCGGCGACGTCTGGACAAGCGCATCCAGCAGATCAACATCGGCAGCTATGACAGCTACACCGATTATTTGGAAGTCCATCCCGATGAGTTCGGCCTGCTCTTCAACACTGTGCTGATTAATGTCACGACGTTTTTTCGAGACACTTCATCGTGGGAATACATCTCCGAAGAAATCATACCGCGCATCCTTGCTGCTAAGGCACCGGGTGAGCCGATCCGCCTGTGGAGCGCCGGCTGCGCGTCCGGCCAGGAGCCCTACACACTGGCGATTGCCCTTGCCGAGAAGCTGGGCTTCGATGCGTTTCGAGACCGGGTCAAGATTTACGCGACCGACATTGATGAGGAAGCGCTGGTCCAGGCCCGGGCTGCCTCTTATTCGGCACGCGAAGTGCAGGGGATTCCACCCGAGGTCCTGGCGAAATATTTTGACAAGGAAGGCGGCTGGTACGTCTTCAACAAAGACCTGCGCCGGTGCTTGATCTTTGGGCGGCATGACTTGCTGCACGATGCGCCTATCTCCCGGATCGACCTGCTGGTCTGCCGCAACACGGTCATGTACTTTAATGCCGAAGTGCAGGCCGGCATTTTGTCCCGGTTCCACTTTGCGATCCGTGACGGGGGCTTTCTTTTTCTCGGCAAGGCCGAGATGATCTTTGCTCACACCGGCCTGTTTCTGCCGCTAGACCTGCGGCGGCGCGTCTTTGTCAAAGTCGCCAAGCCGAGCCTGCGCGATCAGCTTCTGCTGATGGCCCAGTCCGGGATCGAGACAGCGGCTCTGCCGATCGACAACCCGCTGCGGCTCTGGGAAGCGGCCTTTCAGAATGCACCGACCGCGCAGATTGTCCTGGACTTAAACGGCCTGCTCACAATGGCGAATGAGCGTGCCCGCATTTTGTTTCACCTGTCCAACCGGGACATAGGACGCCCTTTACAGGACCTTGAGCTTTCTTATCGCCCGATTGAGCTCCGTTCACGGGTCGAGCAGGCCCAGACGGAGCGGCGCACGATCAGTGTCAAAGACGTTCCCTGGACAGGAGGCGGCAGCAAGACCATCTTTCTCGAAGCGCTGATTGTCCCCCTCCAGGAAAACGGGATCCTCCTCGGTGTCAGCGTCTCGTTCAGCGACATCACCCGCTACCGGCAGCTATCCGAAGAATTGCAGGCCGCAAACCATGAGATGGAATCGGCTTATGCAGAGATGCAGTCCGCGAACGAAGAGCTGGAAACCACCAATGAAGAATTGCAGTCGACAGTCGAAGAGCTGGAAACCACCAACGAAGAATTGCAGTCTATCAACGAAGAGCTGGAAACGACCAGCGAGGAAGTGCAGTCCATCAATGAAGAGCTGCGGACAGTCAACACGGAGCTTCAGCAGCGCTCCGAAGAGCTGAACCAGGTCAATGCGTTTATGGAGTCCATTCTCACCAGCCTGCGCGGCGGCGTGATTGTCCTCGACGCCGACCTGCTGATCCAGATTTGGAACATCCAGTCCCAGGAGCTCTGGGGACTGCGTCCGGAAGAAGTCCAGGGTAAGCAGTTTCTAAGCCTGGACATCGGCCTGCCTGTCGTCGATCTGATTCATGCCGTGCGGGCCTGCCTGACCGGGGGAAGCACCCATCAGGAGATTATGCTGGAAGCCCGCAACCGGCGGGGCAAAACGATCACCTGCAAAGTCACGATCACCCCGCTGCTCGGCACGAAAAACGCTATCTGCGGCGTCATTCTGCTCATGGAACAGCAGCAGACTTCGCCCCTTTCGCCTGAAGCCGCTTAAAAGTCAGACAAGCGACTTCGGTCAATCGACACGCTTTCTTTTTAATATCTTACGTACTGCCCGGACATCCGAAATTATGCAAAACCCACCTGCTGACGAATTTGAAGAGACTATAAGTAATGGGTCTGCTAAACCCGTGCGTACTCGCGGCCTTCTGCCGCAGGCGATGGAAGAGCTTCAGCTCAGCGTGGAAGAGCTGCGAGTCGCCGAAGAGGAAATGCGCGTCCAGAATGAAGAGCTGGGCCTCAGCCGTCTTCGCCTGGAAGCCGAGCGGCAGCGGTATTTGGACTTGTTCGAGTTTGCCCCCGACGGCTACTTAGTCACCGATCTGGATGGGATCATTCTGGAAGCCAACAGGGCCGCCTCCCGGCTGCTGGGAATCTCGGCACGGTTTCTGAAAAAACGCAGCCTGGGGACTCTTATCGCCCTGCCGGATGTGGCCGGGTTTCAGCCTCGCCTGAAGGCTCTTGCGGCGTCAGGCGAAGGAAGCACCGGGGAATGGACGGTTCAGTTGCGACGGCGTCCGACCGGTATGTTTCAGGCCGCTGTCACTGCTTCTCTTTGCCAGTCTCTTCTCGGCCAGCCGCCGACGCTGCGCTGGATGATCCGAGACATCACCCAGCGACGGATGGCCGAAGAAGAGCGGATGGCTCTGGCACAGGCACATTCAGCCCAGGCCGAAGCAGAAGCGGTTCAGCGACGCACGTCTGCGATCCTGGAAGCCATTACAGATCAGTTTTTCGCATTAGATACCGAGTGGCGTTTCGTGTCGATGAATGCCAGCGCCGCGCGTCTGGCTCAGGCAGCGGGCAAAGACCCGGCAGCCCTCATCGGTGAGATCATTTGGGAGGCCTACCCGACAGCGATGGAAAGCATGTTCCTGCCGGAAGCGATGCGGGCTGTCGAAATCGGGCAAATGACGGAATATGAAGAGTTTTCGCACGGCTGGGGCCGCTGGATGCAGGTGCGTATCTTTCCTGTCGAAAGCGGCGTGTCGGTCTATTCGACCGATGTCACGGAGCGCAAAGAAGCGGAAGCGGCTTTACGCACGGCTTACGAGCGGGAGCGGCGCATCGCGGAGACCCTTCAGCAGATCCTGCTGCATACCCCACCCCCGGAGGCGTATTCCAGCCTCAGCATCGAGACCTTTTATGAAGCGGCCTCTGAGGAAGCGGCTGTCGGCGGCGATTTTTCGGATGTCTTTACTTACGGCGACGGGATGATCGCGCTTGTGGTCGGTGACGTTTCCGGCAAAGGCTTGGGGGCGGCGGCAATGATCGCCGAAGTCAAATACGCCCTCCGAGCGATCCTTCGGGACTGCCGGCAGCCGGAAATCGCTCTGGCCAAGCTGAATGATTTTGTCTGCGAAGCCCAGCGCCAGAATGATCTAGGCAGTGACCATCTGGTCGCGCTGTCGCTTGCCGTGTTCCAGCCAAGCACAAAGCATCTTTCTTACGTGACTGCCGGTGGTGAGCCGCTGCTGCTGATCCGGTCGAATGGCGGGGCGGAGGCTGTCGGGGCCAGCGGTCTGCTTCTCGGCATTCAGCCGGACGCCGTTTATACGGTCAGTGAAGCCGATCTTGCCCCCCTCGACACACTTCTCATGGTCACAGATGGGCTGACGGAAGCCCGCAGAGACGGTACTCTTTTTGGGTTCGAGGCTTTGCAGGCACAAGCAGCGCAGCATTTAAGTTCAGGATCCACACGTGCAGGAGGGCAAGCCTTGATCGATCATATCCGCACATGGGCCGCCGGAACTTTTCAGGACGATGTCTGCCTCCTCATTGCCCGCCGACCGGAGGCGCAGTAATTCACACGCATGAGACGAAATAACGCAACAACTTTACAGGACATCGCTCGCGAAGCGGGTGTCACCGCTATGACGGTCTCCGTGGTCCTGAACGGCGCGACTTCCTCTACGCGCGTCTCCGAAGGCACCCGCAGCCGCATCACCGAAGTCGCCGAGCGTCTCCGCTACCGGCCTAACGGCGTTGCCCGTGGTCTTTCGCGACGCCGTATGGATACCATCGGTGTCTGCTGCAACATTGACGGCACGGAGCTGAACCTTTATTTTTTGGAAGTGCTGAACGGCATTTTGGAAGCCAACGCCGAACATGGTCAGAATACGACTGTCTTTTCGGTCGCAGACTGGCGCAAAGATGAAGAGAAGCTGCTGGCTTTTTGTGATGGGCGCGTCGATGGCATGATCTGTATCGGTCCCCTTTTCAGCACTACGTTCGCTGAGACGTTGCTCCATCACACGCCGTTCATCACCCTTCACAGCAATGAAATTTTGCCGCACACCCACAACCTGACTGTCGATGATGAAGGCGGCGCTTACGCCGTCACTCGGCATTTGATAGACCAGGGGCATCGCCGTATCCTCCACTTCTCCGGCCAGCCGGAGCTGACCGGCGCTCAGCATCGACTGGACGGCTACCGAAAAGCGCTCACCGAAGCCGGTATTGCCGACGATCCGGCCCTGGTGATTCCCGGTCAGTTCAGCGTCGTCTCAGGCCGGGAACGCATGACCGCGCTGCTGGATACCACACAGCTTAAAACCCTGCCGACTGCCATCTTCTGCGCGAACGATGCCATCGCCTATGGATGCATGGAAGTTTTAGCCGGTCATGGGCTGCATGTCCCGCAGGACATTTCGATTGTAGGGTTTGACGACTCCCTGACTGCCCGGATGACCGCGCCTCCTCTGACCACTGTGCGTCAGCCCCTGCGCCAGATGGGCCATGCCGCAGTCGAGTTGCTGCTGCCGCGGATCGAAAGTAAGAACCTACCGTCGGCTGACGGCCCATCCTCGCAGGCATTCGCTCTCAGTCAAACAGTATTCCCTCTTGAGCTCATTATCAGAGGCTCGGTAGGCCCGCCGGCACACTCTCCCTTGCAGCGTTAAAAAAAACAATAAATTTTTTCTAAACCACTTGTGATTTATCGCTAATTCATGTATAATTCTTCTGTCAGTCGCAAAAGTACCATTAATCCGTCGTAGGACAAATAGAAAAGGATTACCAGCCATGTATTTTCATTCCATGACGCCGCAGCCTAAGTCGGCTGCTGCTAAGTGCCGAAAAGGCTTCACGCTCATCGAGCTACTCGTCGTCATTGCTATCATTGCAATACTCGCAGCGATTTTATTCCCTGTCTTCCAGAAAGTCCGCGAGAACGCCCGCCGCATCTCCTGCACCTCGAACATGAAGCAGTTGGGGCTTGCCATTACCCAATATACTCAGGACGCTGATGAAGTTTTCCCATTAGGTTCTCAGGGGCCGTATTCTTACAGCGATGCGGCCATCCCGGAACAGTGGCCTAATGCCATCCTGCCATATGTCAAAGCGCTGGCGGTGTTTCAGTGCCCTGATGACGGCAAAGGAGGTACAACCGCACCCTATGGCGGCATCATGCTCTCTTATGCCGCAAACAGCTACTCTTCGTATCCTCCTCCATCATACGGGTTGACCCTACTCGGCGCGATGGGAATTGGAGCCGACCCCCGCGGAGGAGGCTGGGGCGGGGCGACCTTCAACGGGCAGTCAACCGCCGTGATGGCGCTTTCTAAGGTAGGCCGTCCTGCGGAATCCCTGCTGCTGGTGGAGAAGTCCAGTCAAAATGTGGTGGCTAATACCAGCGAGGCCAACGCTAGCATCGGCAATACTTCCGGCTATGGCGCGAACTGTGTGATTGGGGACGCTGGCAGTCTGTACAGCGTCAACGGCAACAATATACCCAGCGCTTCGCGCACCGGCACAGCCTTTGAGACAGGTGTTAATGGAGGCGTTTCTGTTCTACATGGGGGCCTTGCCAACTTCCTGTTCGTAGATGGCCATGTCAAAGCGATGCGGCCATTATCCACCGTCGTCAGCGGCAACAATATGTGGGACGTAACCCGCCCATAGGTTCGGTAGTCTGTAAAAGATTCGGTAGTGCCACAGTGTCGGCAGTTTTTATGATAGAGGAAACTCTCTCGTTTCATAGCCAGATGTGTTGGCTTTAGCGCCTTACAAAACTGAAATACTGTCGATACTGTGCCATTACCAACGATTCTTGCCCACGTGAAAGTAATGTCAATGAATAAATTGCTCATCCACAAAAGTTTGCCATATGTGATTGTCGCCGTATCTCTGCTGACGTGCTCTGGCTGTGCCCACAAAGATGCCGCAGTGACCGCAGAAGACAAAGCGGCGTTTGCACCGGGCATGGCAAATCTCTCACCAGAAGCTAAAGCTGCACGAGAAAAAAACGAATCGCAGGCTCACCAGCTTCAACAGGGAAAGCCAAAATAGCGGTTTGACCACTAAATAGAAGCCACGCTGCTTCTTGACAACAAAAACGCCGCCTATCATAAGGCGGCGTTTTTCTTTGAGTTAAACATCGGAATCGAGAGGATAGTTTTATGGGGAATTTTCAATACCCGTTTCAAAACCCCGACTTGCCCGTGGAGGAACGGATTACTGACTTGCTCTCGCAGATGACACTGGATGAAAAAGTCCTCTGCCTCGGCACTGATCCCAGTGTGCCGCGCCTCGGTGTCAAAGGCAGCAGTCATATTGAGGGACTGCACGGAGTCGCAATGGGCGTGCCGGGCGGATGGTGCAAATTCGATGGTGACAAGACACCGGTTCCGACCACTACGTTCCCACAAGAGATCGGGCTGGGCGAGACCTGGGACCCGGAAATCGTGCGCCAGGCGGCGGCAGCCGAAGGTTATGAAGCACGCTACCTCGCTCAAAGTCCCAAGTATGGACGCGGCGGACTGGTCGTCCGCGCTCCGAATGCTGACCTGGGACGCGATCCGCGCTGGGGCCGAACCGAAGAATGCTACGGTGAGGACCCTTACTTCAACGGCACCATGACAGCAGCGTTTGTGAGCGGCCTGCAAGGGAATGACCCACGCTACTGGCAGAGCGCATCCCTGATGAAGCATTTTCTTGCCAATTCCAATGAAAATGGACGCGAGAACTCCTCTTCTGACTTTGATGAGCGGCTCTTTCGGGAATATTACTCTGTGCCGTTCCGTATGGGAATAGAAGCCGGGTCGCGGGCATTTATGACTGCGTACAACTCCTACAACGGCATCCCCTGCGAAGTCCACCCGATGCTCAAAGAGATCGCGGTCAAAGAATGGGGACAGGACGGCATCATCTGCACCGACGGCGGCGCGATGAAGCTGCTGGTGACCCATCATAAGTATGTCCCTGATGAAGCCCACGCAGTCGCGGACATCGTCAAAGCCGGCATTGGTCAGTTCCTCGATGATTACCAGGAAGGCGCGAAGATCGCTCTGGAGACCGGTCTGATGACGGAAGCAGACATCGATGCCGCATTGGCCGGAGACTTCCGGGTCATGCTGAAGCTTGGCCTGCTTGATCCGCCGGAGCGTGTCCTCTACGCGCAGATCGGCCTGGACGATGCCCCGGAACCCTGGCTGTCGGCAGAACATCAAGACTTAGCCCAGCGTGTTACCCAGAAATCCATCGTCCTGCTGAAAAACGAAAGCGGCCTGCTGCCGCTTGACAGGTCCAGGCTGAAATCTGTCGCTATGCTCGGTGTGCGAGCCGACGAAGTTCTGCTGGACTGGTACAGCGGCAGCCCTCCCTATGCTGTTACGCCGCTGGCCGGTTTGCGAAGCCGTCTCCGTGACAGCACTCAGATTAGCCATGCCGACGGCAGCGATCCGGCGGTGGCCGTTGAGCTGGCCCGAACTGCGGAAGTCGCGATTGTCTGTGTCGGCAACCATCCGACCGGAGACGCCGGCTGGGCCAAAGTCACCAAGCCGGAATACGGCAAGGAAGCAGTGGACCGAGAATCGATTGATCTGGAAGACGAAGCGCTGATTGAGGCTGTCTATGCGGCCAATCCCAAGACCATTGTCGTGCTGCTGTCTTCGTTCCCCTACGCGATCAACTGGACGCAGGAAAATGTTCCGGCGATTATTCATCTTTCTCAAAACAGTCAGGAACTCGGGAACGCCCTGGCCGATGTTTTGCTCGGCGATGTCAACCCCGCCGGGCGATTGGTTCAGACTTGGCCGCGTTCGCTGGAACAACTGCCGCCGATGATGGATTATGACATCCGGCACGGGCGGACGTATCTTTATTCTCAAGAAGATCCGTTATACCCCTTCGGCTTCGGCCTCAGCTACACTTCATTTGTTTACGCCAATCTCACCCTCAGCGCGGCCTCGGTGGAAGCAGGCGGTTCCATCACGGTCAGCGTAGACGTTACGAATACGGGAGATCGTGCCGGAGACGAAGTCGTTCAGCTTTATGTCCGCTGTCCGGACTCGGCAGTCAGCCGTCCGCTCAAGGAACTCAAGGGCTTCAGGCGCGTGACAATTGCGCCGGGCGAAACACAGACCATCACGCTGCCTCTATCCGCCGATCAACTGGCCTACTGGAACACCGCCGGGCAGGAGTTTGTGGTAGAGCCGGGAGCCGTTCAAATCTTGATCGGCAGTTCATCCGCCGATATTCGACTGGAAACCACTCTCGGAGTGACCGCCTCAGCAGACGGCCTTTCCAGCGCGACTCTGGCGCTGAAAGTCACTCAGCCATGAGACAAGACGAACACAAGACAAGACGAACACAAGGTTCGCCCCTACGCAAGAGATTGTGCGGGAGATTGTAGGGTGCGAACCTCGTGTTCGTCCATTCTGATCTAACATCCGTCCATCCCGCTCTAACATCCGTCCATTCCTAAGACCGGTCGAATGCCATATGCAATTGCCCTGAGAGTCTCTTTCGATACGTTGTATTTTAGGGCCGCACCGTGCTATAATAACCCGATTGTTGAACGGGACTGTTGAATGCTGGCGGTGCCGGCTGACGTTGTCTTTAGTTCCTCTCTGCCCGACCCGGCTTTGGCGAGCCGAAACGGGCCAAAAATCCAAGACCACAGAGAGGAGGCATTTTTATGCCATCCATCGCCATCACGCAGCCTTACGAGGCAGTTTACATCATGGACCCCGATCTTGGGGACGAGCGCATCAGTGCGATCACGGCCAAGTATCGGCAGATTGTCGAAACCGGCGGCGGAACACTAGAAAAGACCGATGTCTGGGAGCGGCGACGACTAGCCTACGAGATCAAGGGCCGCACCGAAGGCATTTATGTCGTTATGCAGTTCCGGTCCAAGCCGGCCGTTGAAGCCGAGCTTCGCCGCATCTTCCAGATCAGCGAAGACCAGATCCGCTTTTTAATTATTCGGCGCGACGACGAAGAAGCGCTCCTGCCAATCGCTCCGCCTGCTCCGGCAGCCGCCGCCCCGGCCCCTGAGCCAGTCGCGGCTCCCGCTGTCGAGATACCCACTGCCGAAGCCCCTGCGGCAGAGACACCGGAACCGACCGAAGCCGTCGCCCCTGAAACAGCCGCAGACGTACCAGCCGAAGCGACAGAAACCGTCGAAACATCGGAACCTGCCGCCGCTTGATATTTTGCTCATTGATATTTGAATTGGTTTACGAGAACAGACAAAGGAGCTTAGAAAATGGACCTGAACCGCGTTATTTTGATTGGCCGCCTCGCCAATGATCCCGAGCTTAAGTATACGCCGAGTGGCATTGCCGTGACGTCGTTCCGCCTTGCCGTCAACCGGCCCATGTCTGCGGAAGCCCGCAGCAATGGTCAGGAAAAGCAGGCGGACTTTTTCAGCATCGTCGCCTGGCGTCAGTCAGCGGAATATGCGGCCAATTACCTCGGTAAAGGCCGCCTGGTCGCCGTCGAAGGCCGCCTACAAGTACGAGAATATGTCACGCAGGACGGCCAAAAGCGGCGCGATACCGAAGTGGTCGTAGATAACCTGAAATCCCTGGATCGCCCGAAAGAAGGCGAAGAGGGTGCTGCTCAAGGCGGAAACGGTTACAGCAATGCCGGCGGTCGGGGCGGACGCAGCGAGTATGCGGACGCCGATCCCGGCGGCGACACCGGCTACGGCGACGAAGCCCCGGCAGCCCCCGTCCCGGCGCGTGCTCCGGCACGCCCGGCAGCGGCTCCCGCGGCTCGGCCCGCAGCGGCTAATAATGCCCCGCGCCCGGCAGCAGGCGGTGGTCGTTATCAGCCCCCGGCGGATAACGATATGGACGACCCTTTCGCCGATAACTAGCTGAGATTATGCAGGCCTCCGAGCCGTGGGACTGAAGTCCTGCGCTGTGGGGCGAAGCGCCTAGTCTCCACCTGCGTGGAGAAAGAATAAGATTGCAGACCGAAGGTACTTCTCCTTGTCCGCGAAGGCGGACATTAGGCGTCTGCGCCCCACAGCGCAGGACTTCAGTCCCACGCGCCTGCCTCTGCATAACAAAAAAACGCCCCTTAGCAATCGCTGAGGGGCATTTCTTTTCACTCGTTTATTCTTTATCGCGCAGCAGAAGGGACAGCTTTTCACGCAGTGTTGCCGAGATGCACAGATGCTGCGCTTTCTGGCGCAGAGAGATTATCAGAGTCTGCTCGAACGAAAAGCGCTTGAGACAGGGGCGGCAGATCTCAAGGTGCTTCATCACCACGACTTTCTCATCTTCAGTCATCTGATGGTCTAAATACTCGTTCAGACGCCTAACGGCTTCTTCGCACGAGTAAAAGTCACCCTGAAAGCATTCAGCCTCTCGTTTCAATTCTGCGTCTTTCAATTCCTGTTCCACATTTTTGCCTCAGCCACCATTTTCTCCCACTTGAATCTCTTCGCCGCTTAAATATTCCCACAATGCACGCTGCAAAAGCTTCCGGCCCCGTGACAAACGTGACCGAACCGTGCCGACGGGAATTTCAAGCGTGTCGGCGATCTCTTGGTACGACATCTCTTCCACTGTTGCCAGTGCCACCGTTTCCCGGAACTCAATCGGCAGTGCCTGGATCGCCTTCTGGATGATCTCGATGTCGAGCTTTTCCAGAACGGCCTTTTCCGGGTTTTCCGTTTCCGGGTGGTCGCCGCCGAGCCCGTCTTCGGTCAAACGGTTGTAAAGATAGAAGTCTTCCAGCCCATCATACGATACAGTTTCGCCCTGACGCGACTTCCGCCGGTAGTCATTTAAAAAAACCGTGTTCATGATTCGGAACAGCCACGCTTTCGCGTTAGTTCCCATCTGATACTGATAAAAAAAGCGATAGGCGCGAAGGTACGTATCCTGCAGCAGATCTTCCGCATCGTTGGCATTGCCGGTGAGGCGCAGGGCATTGCGATACAGCGCGTCAAGGTGGGGGTTCATCTCCGCCTCGAAGAGCGCCGGGTCTGTCGGCGGCGGAGCTGCCGGGACTTCTCCTAACAGTATCGGCGGCGAATCTAATATGGGTTGTGTTTCTAGTTCGGCCATGCGGCTTCCTATGGTTGGAATAATCTTATGCTCCGGTGGGGGCAATCAGCCGGGTAAAACGGTTTCGACCCACTTTGATGACAAGGCCTGTCTGGACTGTCAGCATCTCAGCAGGATCGCTGATCTTGACACCGTCTGCGCTGACCCCCCCCTGCTGGATCAGGCGCTTCGCTTCGCCCGACGACTGGGCAAGCCCCACAGCGACCAGCAGGGCCGCCACGCGCACCTGTCCGTCAAGGTCGCAGAGCGCGGCGGGAACTACCGCTTCCGGCATATCGTCCGGAACCTGGTGCTCTTTATGCACCCGCTCGAACTCATCATCAGCCGCCTGAGCGGCTTCGGCGCTGTGATACAGGGTAATGATCTCACGCGCCAGCCGCTTTTTCGAGTCTCGCGGATGTGTCTGCGCCGAACTCGTCAGCGCCGCGACATCGTCCATCGGGACATCCGTGCAGAGCTCGAAGTACATCGGCATTAGCTCGTCGCTCAGCGACATCAGCTTACCGAACATCTCTGCCGGCGGCTCACTGATGCCGACATAATTGCCGAGCGACTTGCTCATCTTCTTGATGCCGTCGAGACCCACCAGCAGCGGCATCAGCAGGACAACCTGCGGCTCCTGCCCCAGCTCTTTTTGCAGAGCGCGGCCTGCGAGGTTGTTAAATGTCTGATCCTGCCCGCCCATCTCGACGTCGGCATGGATCGCGACACTGTCATAAGCTTGTGCTAACGGGTAAAGCAGCTCATGCAGGCTGATCGGCTGTCCATCCCGAAACCGATTGGCAAAATCTTCACGCTGCAGCACCTGGGCGACTGTCATTTTCGATGCCAGCCCGACAAGGTCCGCAAAACTTAGTTTCCCCAGCCACTCGCTGTTGAAACGGATAATTGTCTTTTCGCGGTCCAGCACTTTCGCCAACTGCTCGACATAAGTCCGGCCATTCGCTTCGATTTCTGCCGACGACAGCATAGGCCGGGTAGTCGAGCGGCCTGAAGGATCGCCGATCAGGGCCGTGTAATCGCCAATGATAATCACGACTTCATGGCCCAAGTCCTGAAACTGGCGCAGTTTTCGGAGGACAACGGCAAACCCGAGATGAATATCCGGCGCAGTCGGGTCCAGTCCCAGCTTGATTTGGAGCGGCTTCCCTTCTTTGGCTGACTTCAGCAGTTTGGTTTTCAGCTCCGGCAGCGGCACAATATCCACGGTGCCGCGTGCGATAAGAGCGATCTGCTGGTCAATCGAAAGTGATGTCAAAGGCGAAGTATTCAGTGAAGGCATAGCGCATAAAGTGTAGCACACGGAACCAAACAAAGTCAATTGAAGAGAAGTTATCCAGCGTTCCACCGATGTCAGAACCTCACCCCGTCTCGTTCCTCACCCCGTCTCGTTCCTCGCCGACCCTCTCCTTGCCAAGGAGAGGGTGGAAACTTGTTTCCGGGTGAGGTTTTCCTGCGGCTTCTTTTTTGTCTGCTTTTTGTCGGGTACAATGCGTATATGCCCGAAGAACCTACTCCGACCGAAGACAGCGCCCAATTAGAAGGCTTTATTTCTGTTCTCGCGGCCCTCCAGGGCGGCCACCGGACCGTCCACGGCGTTCAGATGCGGATCGGCAAAGAAGACGCTCAGACCCGGCATCTGGAACAGATGGCGAGAAAGTCGCATATCCCCATCAAGCGCGTGTCAGCAGCAGAAATAGAAGAGCTTGCAGGCGGCAAGACCCACGGCGGCGTTCTGGCTCAAGTCGGTTCTTACCAGTTTGCGTCCATCGACAGCCTGGCATTAGAAAAGCCTACCCCATTCGTTGCCATGATCGATGGCGTGGAAGACCCCTTTAACTTCGGCTCGTCCGTGCGGTCGCTCTACGCCGCCGGCGCGGACGGACTTGTCCTGCGCCCCCGCAACTGGCTTTCAGCAGCCGGCATTGTCGCCCGCGCCTCAGCGGGGACCTCTGAGCTGATCCCAACGGCCATTGCCGAAACCGCCGCCGAAGCCGCCGATTTCTTTCGTTCTCGGGGCCTGACTATCGCCTGCGCTACCGATGAGCGCGGCAGCGTCTCGCTTTATGACGCCGACTTGACCATCCCGCTGTTCCTCTTGATCGGCGGCGAGAAACGCGGCATCACCCGCTCGTTCTTGGACCAAGCCGACCTCAAGCTGCGGATTCCCTATGGCCGTCCCCTCCCCCATTCGCTGGGAACGGCCTCGGCGTCGGCCATTATTGCGTTTGAAGTGATGCGGCAGCGGATGTAGGAGGGATGGCCCCCACCCCCGCCGCTTCGCGTCGACCCCTGCCCCCACTTCGTGGGAGAGGGGTAGGAATAAGAATAAGATAAGAAGTAAGGCAAAAGGCTTACTCCACACTTGGTTCCCCTCTCCCACGAAGTGGGGGCAGGGGTCGACGCGAAGCGGCGGGGGTGGGGGCTCCGAATCCCCTTACACCCCAACCTTCTGCCCCGCATTCTGGGTCGACAACCTAGTTAATATATCCCGGACGACGGCATCTGAGCCGATTCCTTCCGCTTCGCCCTCAAAGTTCAGGATCAAGCGGTGACGCAACGCTGCCGGGGCAACCGAGATAATATCATCGTAGGCGACATTGTAGCGGCCATCCAGCAGGGCACGGATCTTGGCGGCCAGGACGAGCGCCTGAGCACCGCGTGGGGAGGCTCCGAAGCGGACAAACTGATTCACCATCGGCGAGGCCACTTCAGAGCGCGGATGGGTCGCAAGAATGACGCGCACGGCAAAGTCGCGGACGTGGGACGCAATCGGCACTTCGCGGGCGATCTGACGCATCGCCATGATCTGCGGCCCGTCGAGCACTTTGTTGACCTGCGGCGTTTCCGCACCGGTTGTCCGCTCCACGATAGTCGACAGTTCGGCGAGGGTTGGCGACGGCACGATCAGCTTGAACAAGAAACGGTCAAGCTGGGCTTCGGGAAGCGGGTAAGTCCCTTCCATTTCAATCGGGTTCTGAGTCGCCAGCACGAAGAACGGCTCCTGCAACTGGTACATCTTGCCGGAGACAGTCACCGAATGCTCCTGCATCGCTTCCAGCATCGCAGACTGGGTCTTCGGAGTAGCACGGTTGATCTCATCCGCCAGGACGATGTTCGCGAAGATGGGCCCCGGCTGGAATTGGAAGATCTTGCGCCCGGAATCGTCTTCCATCAAAATGTTGGTGCCCGTGATGTCGGCAGGCATGAGGTCCGGCGTAAACTGGACCCGGTTAAACGACAAATCCAGCACCCGCGAGAGAGTCCGCACCAGCAAGGTTTTTCCTAGGCCCGGCACCCCTTCGAGCAGGGCATGGCCGCCGGACAATAAACAGATCAGCACTCCATCTACAATATCCGCGTTGCCGACAATGACTTTGCCGCATTCCGCCCGCACCCGCCCAAAATCACTCTTAAACTGCGTAATCGTCTCTTCATTGATGTCCATAAAGTTTCCTTCAACTGCTAAGTTCGCGAAGATGAGTCGACCTACCTCCTTGCTTCGCAGGTTCCTCCCTAAAGGGAAGATTAGGAACACGGAGGCAGGCTTGTATTTGTCATCCGAATCTTCCCTTTAGGGAGGACCACAGCGAAGCGGTGAGGTAGGTCAGAAGCTATATGGCAGACCAGCAGGAACAATCAGCATACGTGTGGAATCTTCTTGGTATAAGCCTTCCGAAGTTGGGAAAGGAAACGACAATGCGACTTCTTTTTGTGATGACTGCCCTGCTCCTAGCAGCAGGAGGCCCGGTTTCAGCATCGAACAAGACGGCGGCAGTGCAGAAGACGCTGCAAGCAGATTACGACGCGCGGGACAAAGCCGTTGCCCAGCGTGATATCAATGCCACTCTTCTCCATTACGCCTCGGACTTCACGGGGGTCAGCAGCACGGGCAAAGCGCATGATCTCAAAGAAGAGCGGCTGGACTTCCTGAAGACTTTTTCCCTTCCCGGCCAGTCGAATGTCACCCAGACGACTCTCCAAAAGCTGACTCTGGATAAAGCGGGAGCCGTTGCGACCGTCATGCTGAGCCGTCACGGCGTCCTGCATCTAGTTGATCCCCAGACCCATGCCGGCAATGTCGTAGTTCTCGACGGCACTTATCAAGACATCTGGGCAAAGCACTCGGGCGACTGGCTGCTGACCCGCGAACAGGCGATTTCCGTTAAAGCAACGATGAACGGCAAACCGCTGTGAGAATGGCACAAAAAATCTTCGCGTTTTACGCTAAATTATTTTAAACCCCGGTAAAACTCATGGTATACTGAAAAGTATCCTATTTATTATCGCGTCTCGCTGCGGGGCGACACGTGTCTTTTCATCCCTCCCGACTTTTGCCGTTTATTCTTTGTTGGAGGAGAATGTTCTGATGTCTACTTACGTTGTGTACGACACCCTGCTCGGCAATGATGCCGTGCGCTGCCGCAAAATCCGGGTCGACAAATATGTGACCCTGGAAGATGCCAAGCGGTCCGCCCAGCTCCGCTTCATCCGCTTCTCGCGCGGCCCTCAGCCCGGCGAAACCACCAGCGTAGACCGCGTCACCGTCGAAACCAACGAGGGTGAAATTGTCTACGAGCTGCCCTCGGTACCCCGCCACTAAAACATCGCACAGACAAGAAATTTACCGCCCGGCATTTTTCGCTGCCGGGCTGATGCGGCGAAGCTATGATTTGAAAAGCCGCGATGCCGCTGTGGTTTTTGCGGTGGTTATCGCTGTCGGACTGCTCTGGCTTGGGGCACAGTTTTATCTCTTTGGCCCAGACGACCGCGTTCTTTCACTGCTGACTACTCATTTCTCGCTGAGTGCCGACTTGCTGACCACAGTCTGCATGACTTTCTACTGCGTCTTACTAGCACTGGCTCTTGTTGCCGGAAGGCATTTCCTGCACCGATTTCTGATTCAGCCCCGCATACTGATTGTCTGACGCAAAGCAAATCCCAAGCCGACCTGACGCAGTTTCCGCCTGGCTTGGGTATAACTGCTGCATGACTAATTCAACTCTCACCCCCCCTGTCGCTCAGATCATTCCCAAAACTGACACGCTGCACGGCGATACCCGGATTGATAATTATTTTTGGATGCGCGAAAAGAGCGATGCGGAAGTGACCGCATATTTAGAAGCGGAAAATGCCTACTCCGACGCCGTTCTGGCCCCGACAGCGACATTGCAAGAGACGCTGTATACGGAGATGAAGGGCCGCATTCAGGAAACGGATCTGAGCGTGCCGTACAGGCTGGGTGAGTATTTCTATTACAGCCGGACCGAAGAAGGACAGCAATATCCAATCGCCTGCCGCAAGAAGGGCAGCCTGGATGCACTGGAAGAGATCACGCTGGATTTAAACTTGCTGGCGGAAGGGCATTCTTATCTAGGGCTGGGCGCGTATGCAGTCAGTGATGACGGCAACCTGCTGGCCTACTCCACCGATGTGACGGGGTTCCGGCAATACACCCTGCAAGTCAAAGACCTGCGGACTGGTGAACTGCTGCCGGATAAAGTCGAAAAGACGATTTCCGTCGTCTGGGCAGCCGATAACAAAACGCTTTTTTATACGACTGAAGACGATGCCAAGCGGTCGTACCGCCTGTACCGTCATACTCTGGGTGGGGCAGAAGACGCGCTGATCTACGAAGAGAAAGATGCTCTATTCAGCATACACGCCTCCCGTTCCCGCAGCAAAGGGTTTGTGTTCTTGACATCGGAAAGCTCCAAAACGACCGAAGTGCTCTATTTGGCAAGTATTCAGCCGGAAGCCGATTGGACCGTGTTCCGCCCCCGCGAGACCGATCACCGCTATTATGTCGATCATCACGGTGAGAAATTCTTTGTGCGGACAGACAAAGACGCCAAAAACTTCCGTATTGTCTCTGCCCCGCTGGATGCGCCAAGTGATTGGACCGAGTTTATTCCCTATGACCCGGCCATCACACGCGAAGACATGGATTTCTTCACGCAGCACGCCGTGATCTCCGAGCGTGAGGGCGGGCTGGAGCAGCTTCGGGTTATTGACCTGACCGGCACCGATGCCCATAAGATCACGTTCCCGGAGCCATCCTACACAGTCTCGCTGGATACCAATCCTGAGTTTGACACCACAGTCCTTCGGTACCGTTATCAGTCGCAGATCACCCCGGCTTCCGTTTACGATTACGACATGAACACGCAGAATAAGACACTGCTGAAGCAGACACCTGTGCTGGGCGGCTACGACCCGCAGCAGTATGTGGCAGAGCGTATCCAAGCGACGGCCTCCGACGGCACCTGCATTCCTATCTCGCTGGTCTACAAGCGCGGGCTGGAAAAGAATGGCGAAGCGCCGCTGCTGCTCTATGGCTACGGCTCCTATGGGATCTCGATGCCGGCCAGTTTTTCGTCAAACAGGCTTAGCCTGCTGGACCGGGGGATGGTCTTTGCCGTGGCGCACATCCGGGGCGGCGGCGACCTCGGGGAAGACTGGCGTGAAGCGGGCAAGCTGCATTTGAAGCTCAACACGTTCACCGACTTTATTGCCTGCGCCGAGTTTCTGATCGCCGAGAAATACACGTCGCCAAACCATCTCGCCATTCAGGGCGGCAGCGCGGGCGGCCTGCTAATGGGCGCGACTACCAACCTGCGCCCCGACCTGTTTCATGCCGTGCTGTCTCAGGTACCGTTCGTCGATGTTCTCAACACAATGCTGGACGACACCCTTCCGCTGACAGTCGGTGAATACCTGGAATGGGGCAATCCCAATGTCAAAGCTGACTACGATTATATGCGGACTTACTGCCCGTACACGAATATCGAGGCTAAGAGCTATCCCGCCATGCTGGTCAAGACATCGCTGAACGACAGCCAGGTCATGTACTGGGAAGCAGCAAAATACACGGCCAAGCTGCGGGCCCATAAGACCGACAGCCATAACCTGCTGCTAAAAACCAACATGGGAGCCGGCCACGGCGGCTCATCAGGCCGCTACGACGCCCTGAAAGAGACCGCCTTCGACTACGCCTTCCTGCTGACTCAGCTCAGGGCGGCCTAGCCATTTGGGCAGGGGCAGGGCTTGCACCTGCCCTTCTTTTTGCCTAAAGCGGTTTTCGGTAGAAGAAGGGACGCAGCAGATCGAACCCGATCCCCCGATGATCAGACAAACGCTCCGTGCCTCCCACAAACAGCACCCCCCCCGGACGCAAAGCCTGGTAGAACCCACGGTAGATCCGCTCCTTCGCATCGTCGTTGAAGTAGATCACCACGTTGCGGCACAAAATCAAGTCATATTCGGCTTTCGGATACGCATCCCCCAAAAGGTCATGCGGGCCGAACCGCACTTTGTTCTTCAGGTGAGACAGCGGCTGGTAGGTCCCGCACAGCTCCAGGAAGTGGGCCTGGCGACGCGCCGGGGTCAGATTGATCATGTCGGCGGCATTGAAGCTCGGACGCTCGGCACGGGCGAGGATCGACAGGTCAATATCTGTGCCCTTGATTCGGTGCCCCACCCCCGGCTGCATCTCGTGCAGCAGAAGCGCCATCGTGTAGGCTTCTGCCCCGTAGGAGCAGCCCGCGCTCCAAATCGAAAGGGGAAGCCCTTTGCGCTGGGCCAGCAGGTCCGGCAGCACTTTGCCGGTCAGCTCGCCAAACCGGTCCGGGTTCCGCAGAAGCTCCGTGACATTGATGGTCATCTTGTCCAGAAACTCTCCAAGCTGCGTCGGGTCACGCTCGATGGTCGACGCGAAGGCGGTATACGACGCGGCCCCGCTTTTTTGGGCCAGCGACATCAGCCGCCGCCGCATCTGGTCCGGCTTGTACTGGCTCAGACGCACCCCCAGCCGCGCCTCCACTCGCTGCTGGAACCAGGCATAATCGGCATCTCCAAACCGCTCCGGCGCTGAACGGAGGGAAGCAGTGCTAGTGAGCATAGGAGACCTGCTTGCTGTTTTTGCTGGAAGCTTGAGTTCCCGCGCTTTGCGTGAACTGACGGCCACTGATGATCTTCGGCAGGTCGACAATCAGCGCCACCCGCCCATCGCCGAGGATCGTCGCCCCCGACAGACCCGGCAGGTCCCCCAGCAAGGTGCCCAGAGACTTGATCACCACTTCCTGCTCCCCCGCCAGCCCGTCCACACACAGGCCCAACTGCTTGTCCCCCGCGCCGACCACAACCACAAATGCGTTCGCCGCAATCTCTTCCGGCTGCGTCGCCTCCAGCCGGCCTTGCAGCAGGCCCGATAAGCTCGCCAGCGGGATCGTCCGCCCCCGCAGATCGATCACCGCCTGACCCGCAAGCGTCCGCCGGCAGACTTCATTCTGCCCCGTCCCCAGCATCAAAAGCTCGACCACGTTCCCCAGCGGCAGGACGTAATCGCCCCCGCCCGACTCCACCAGCACCGCCCGCACAATCGCCAGCGTCAGCGGCAGATGAATGAGAAAGCGGCTGCCCCGGCCCACCACGCTCTCGACCTGAATGCGCCCGCCCAGCTTCTCTAAGTTGGACCGGACAATATCCATCCCAACGCCCCGCCCGGAGATGTCCGAGAGCACTTCCGCCGTCGAAAAGCCCGACGCAAAGATCAGATGCAGCGCGTCCTGCTCCGTCATCAGCGCCGCCGCCGCTTCGGTGAGCACGCCTTTGCGGAGGGCGGACGCCTTCAACTTCTCCGGGTCCATGCCCCCGCCGTCATCGGTGATCTCGAGCACGATGTGATTGGCTTCCTGCCGGGCCGACAGCGTGACCAGTCCCTGACGCGGCTTGCCGGCAGCTTCGCGGGCGTCCGGCACTTCGACGCCATGATCGACGGAGTTTCGGAGCAGATGGATGAGCGGGTCGCTGATGACTTCGAGCACGGTGCGGTCAAGCTCCGTTTCGCCGCCGGTCATCTCGAAGCGGATGTCTTTGCCGGTCTTCTGGGCGAGGTCTCGGACCATGCGGGGCATGCGCTGGAAGACGCCGTCGATGGGCAGCATGCGGGCCTTCATGATCTGGTCCTGCAGCTCGGCGGTGATGCGTGCGATGCGGTGGGTGGCTTCGAGAAGCTGGGTGGCGTTCTCATCGCGGGGGTAGGCCCGGCTGAGGTCCCCGCTGACCCGGCTGATCTGGGCACGTTCGATGACCAGTTCGCCGACAAGGTTGAGCAGGCTGTCCAGGCGCGACACTTCCACCCGGATCGTCGGCGAGGCCACCGGAGCTGGCGCGGAAGCAGGAGCAGATGCCGTGGGGGCAGCAATCGCCGTGGGGGCAGCCATCGCCGTGGGGGCAGCAACGACCGGGGCTTCTTCGGCAATAGGTTCAGTAATCGCTGGGGCGGCGGCCCAGGGCTGCACGGTGACACTGGCAAGCTCGGCGACTTTGCTGAGAGCCTGGTCGATCTCTTCTGCATCGGCCGAGGACACCAGCAGCACGGCAAAGCCGGCCCCGAACTCTTCGTCTTCGAGCTTGTCTTCCGGCGGGTCGGAGGCCAGCACCGCGCCCAGCGGCTCGAGGGCGCTCATGACCATCCAGACCCGCACCGCCTTCATCAGGCAGTCCGCGTCCAGCGTGATCGCCACATGGTACACATTCAATTCAGAGTCTACCGCCGCAGCCAGGCTTGCCTCTTCATGATCGGCAAGCGCGAACGCCGAGGCAGGAGCTTTAGCTTCCACAGCTTCGGCATTGATTTCCGGTTGTTTTTTGGCTTCCGGGGCAGCGGCTCCGCCGGTCCGCAGGGCGGTGAGATGCGCGACCAGAGCGGGAATGTCTTTGTCGCAGGTCACTGCGTTTCCCTGCGTCGCGGCCACGGCATCGACCAGTGAGCCGAGCGCATCGAGGCATTCCAGCAGGACATCGACGATGGGTGTGCTGACGGAAAGCTTGTTGTTTCGCAGGTCATCAAGAATGTTTTCCATCTCGTGGGTCAAGTCGCCGATGGACTGGAACCCCATGGTCCGGCTGGAGCCTTTGAGGGTGTGGGCGGCCCGGAAGAGGGCCTGCATGGTTTCGGCGGTATGGTGGCCGCGCTCCATGTCCAGGAAGCCGGCTTCGAGCAGGACAAGCTGTTCGCGGCCCTCGTCAAGAAAGACGTCCAGATATTGCAGCATGTCGGTATTTAGCATCGTGT
>JBPBQB010000008.1:0-41297 GCA_050954545.1 Janthinobacterium lividum
TTGCCTGCACCGGCAGGCCGGTATCAGATGAAAACCAGAATGTTGCTTGGGCAACTGCTATCTGCCTCACAGGGATACCATTCACTCGGTCCGGGCCGAGGTCCCGCAGGTTAGGAAGCGCGGAAAAAGCATCGGGGTGCGTGAAAAGAATAAACGCAAGGTTTGCCGCAGGATTATAGGAATAGCGCAGCATCAGGCCACGCCGAAGCGGGGTCAGCATAGCTTCTAAATTTTGCGGTGCCGGCTGACATTCATAGTTCCGACTATCCCATTCCGTAAGTGTCATACCGTCGCTGGCAACCCCCGCGCTCCCGGCGGATACTCCAAGTTTATTCGGCTTTTCTAATTTCAACAGACCGGAGCATACGATATCAGGTTTCTTAACCGGCAGAAAATGGTCGGTCTGAGTGATCTCCACAGAAAGAGTCTGCACAGAGCGCAGAGTAGCAATATAATGGCGTACAACTGGCGGCAGTGTCTGACCAGAAGACGCCGTCATCGGCAGGCAAAGCAGGACAAATAGAACCAGAAACGAGAGGCGGCTCATAATGCCAGCAGTCCTTCCCCAGCGGAACGGATGTCGCCGGCTCCTAATGTCAGCACGAGGTCGCCGGGGCGGACAATCTCAGCAAGCCGGTTCGGCAGGGCGGCTTTGTCCGCTACATAAGTCACATGATCGGCTCCCCGCCGGTCGGCGGTGAGGGCGGCAAGACCTGCGCCGGTGACACCCTCTATCGGCTGCTCACGGGCGAGAAAGATGTCGGTCAGGACCACATGGTCGGCAGCGCCGAAGCTTTCGGCAAACTCGGTCTTGAAATCGCGCGTCCGTGACGGCAGATGCGGTTGGAACACAGCCACAATCCGGCGGTCGGGATAAGCCCGGCGGGCAGCAGCCAGCGTCGCCCGGATTTCTGTCGGGTGATGCGCGTAATCATCGATCACCAGAATATCGGATGCCGTCGTGCCCAGGCGCTCGAATCGGCGACCGGTCCCCGTGAACCCGGCAAGCCCCACCGCGATCTTTTCAAATGGCACACCAAGTGTCAGGCCGACCGCGACTGCTGCGAGAGAATTGCCGATATTGTGCATTCCCGGCACGTTCAATTGCACTTTACCAAGTGGTTCTCCGCGCCAGACTGCCGTATAGCTTGGCGTCGCGCTGTCGGGTAAAATATCTTGTGCCGAAAGTGTAACATCGCCGCGAAGCGCGAATGTCACGATCTCGGGTGCGGACGGCGACCGGCGCAATTCTTCCGTCAGCAATTGAACGTTTGCATCATGGCCGCACAGAATGGCTGTACCGGTGACCTGAGATAAGAACTTGCGGAACGAGCGCAGGACATTGTTCAGATCGCCATAGTAATCGAGATGGTCAGCTTCTATGTTATTGATCACCGCGATCTTCGGGTCCAAATCCAGAAACGAATCGTAGGCTTCGCAGGCCTCGGCAAGAAAAACGTCACTGCCGCCAAGCCGGGCATTGCCGCCGTAGGCAGGCAAATCGCCGCCGATCAAGACAGTTGGGTCGAGGCCGCCTGCGTCCAGTACCATCGCCGTCATGCCCGTTGTCGTCGTCTTGCCGTGCGTTCCAGTGATCGCAATTGAGTTCTCGTACCGGGCCATCAGCCGCCCCAGCATCTCCGCGCGGGAGATCAACGGTATGCCGTTCGCCCGCGCAGCAACGACTTCCGGGTTATCTTTCTTGACGGCGGCAGACGCGACTACTAAAGTCGCACCGTTCAAACGAGACGCCTCATGCCCGGCTTCTGCCCGGATACCAGACTCCGCACGCAGAGCCGCCAGCGTCGGCGACTCTTTGAGATCCGACCCGGTGACACAAACACCCTGACGGGCCAGCACCCGGGCCAGACCGCTCATTCCCGAACCGCCAATTCCAACAAAATGTATGCACTCGGTCAAAACGTATTTCCGATCCCTAAAATTCGTGTGCTCCATCGCACTTTCTGATGCACAGTATGACTATTGTACCCGAAGCGGGTCGAAGCTGAATAAGACCTACCTCACCGCTTCGCTGTGGTCCTCCCTAAAGGGAGGATTAGGATAGGTCAAGACCAAGAGGGCGCAGCAAGCAGCGCCCCTACGTCTGTTGTACATATTGTCTTCATCTTCCCTTTAGGGAGGACCCTGCGAAGCAAGGAGGTAGGTCACTTTCCCGCCAGCGCCAGAAGCGCAGCCGCCAGGTCGGAAGCGGCCTTCGGTGTCGCCAGTGCCAGCGCCGCCTGCCCCATCGCTGTCAAACGTGTGGGATCTCCCAGCAGACCCCGCAGCTCCGACAACAGACGCGGGCCATCCAAGTCTTTGCTTGGCAAGAGAACCGCCGCCCCTGCTTCGACTGAGCGCCGGGCATTGCGGGTCTGCTCATCGCCCCCCGTCGGGACCAGCGGAATAAACAGGGCAGGCTTACCGAGCGCCGCCGCTTCTGTCACAGTCCCCGCACCGCTACGCCCGACAATCAAATCGCAGAGCGCAAAGACATCCGCGATCTCTGTGCCGACAAAAGGAACAACCCGGTAGCGCCGCTGTAAGTTCTTCGGCAGCGCAGCATGTACCGAGGCGAGATGCTCGCTATCAGGCTGTCCGCATTGATGGATCACCCGGCACTCGCTGAGTAAATCAGGCAAAATCGCTTCCACCGCTTGATTGATACGCGTCGCCCCCAGCGCCCCGCCGGTTGCATACACAGTCGGCAGTGCGTTGTCAGACGGGTCAAAATCGAAGCGTTTAATCGCCCGCACCCGGTCGCCACCGAAGATCGCCTGACGGACCGGGTTCCCTGTGACAAATGTCTTACGCCGCAGGCTGGGCGGAAGCTCTGTGGCCGCGCCCCCGAATGTCAGGGCGATACGTGTCGCAAACCGGGCCGCGATCTGGTTGGCAAGCCCGATCTGAACAGTCTGTTCGTGAATGAGTACAGGACGGCGCAGCAGCCCAGCGGCGATCACCGGCGGCACGGACACGTAACCCCCGGTCGCAAGAACGACATCAGGCTTGAAGCGCCGGACTTCGCCAATCGCCTGACCAATGCCGACTGGAACACGCAGCGCATCCGACAGGTTTTTGAGTGTCAGCAGCCCGCGCAGTGTCGACGCCCGCCGCAGCTTCCCACTCGACACGCCAACGAACGGAATACCTAACGCTTCTACCAATCCCTGCTCGACCCCATGCCGACTGCCGATATAGCGGAACTCAGGCGACCAGTCTGCACCAATCGCGAGCCGCTGCACTTCCTGCATCACCGCTAGTGCCGGGCTGACATGCCCGCCTGTTCCCCCACCCGTCACCAGGATTTTGACGATTTTCATAGTTTGAGAATGGAACCCCTCCCGCCTTGCTTCGCAGGGTCCCTCCCCTGTTAGGGAAGGGCCTCGGAAGTGCAGGATCAGGACAGGAATAAGCGGGCAGACACGGGGGTCTGCCCCTACTCTGTGTAGCCCTTCCCTAACAGGGGAGGGACCCTGCGAAGCAAGGCGGGAGGGGTCGGGCTATCTACTCCTTAAACGCCCCACGGTCAGCCCGCGCCGGGTCGACCCGTGTTCGATCTAAACGGCGCACGGAGGATGGCCGGGTCACGATAGCAGGCGAGGCATTCCGACGGTCCCAGCGGCGGTTCCAATCGTCTTCGTTCGGTTCGATCTTGTCCTTCTGCGGCCCGTCCGGTCCATCGGGGTGACACGAGATATTCAGCAGAATACCGATCCCAAGCAGCATCAGCACCAGCGACGAGCCGCCATAGGAGATAAACGGCAGCGGAACACCCGTGTCTGGAATAGACGCCGTCGCAACCGCCATATTAATCAATGCCTGCACACTGATCAGCGACGTGATCCCCGCCGCCAGCAGTGCGCCAAATGGGTCCCGAGTCCCGTAAGCAATCGCGAACCCACGCGCCGCCACAAAGACAAACAATGCGACTAAAGCCAGTGTCCCGATTAGCCCCCACTCTTCCGCGATCACCGGGAAGATAAAGTCCGTGCGCGGCTCCGGGATAAATAGCTTTTCGCGGCCTTCCCCCAGCCCAAGCCCGGTGACACCGCCGGAGCCGAGTGCGATCAGCGCATGCCAGACCTGATACCCGGTGTGATACTGGTCCGCTTTCGGGTTTAGAAACGCCGTGATCCGACGTGCCCGGTACGGTTCCAGCGCGACAAACAATGCCACCAGCACCGCCGCCGAGCCAAGAATGCTACAAATGTGGGCCGGCCGTATGCCTGCCAGGAACAGCATGATCAGCCCCGTTGTCGCCAGCACCAGCGCCGTGCCCAAATCGGGTTCTTTCGCGATCAGCGCCGCCAGCAGGCCGATTACCAGCAGAGGCGGCCAGAGACCTTCTTTGGGCCGTGTCTTGATCTTCAGATTGCCTGCCAGCACTCGTGCCAGATACAGGACCAGCGCCAGCTTCGCGATTTCCGAAGGCTGCATTCGGATCGCGCCATGGCCGATCCAGCGCCGCGCCCCGTTGACCGCAATGCCGACATGGGGAATCAGCACGGCCAGCAGCAGGAAGATAGACAAGGATAGCCCGATCACGGCCACTTTTTTCCACTGCCAGTAGGGGATACGGGTCGCGATCCAGAGCGTGATCAGACCACCGATGGCCCATCCCACCTGCATCTTGACAAAGTGGAACGAGTCCCCATGCAGCTTCTCAATCGCGACGGCATAGGACGCATCATAGACAGAGACAATGCCGATCCCCAGCAGCAGAAATGTCAGCCACAGCAGCAGGCTGTCCATCGGCTGCCGCTGCGCGGCCACCAGGGCAGCTTTCGCTTTGGCGGATTTGGATTGGGAGGCATACGAAATCGGTGGTTTAGTGACGCTCATAATGGTTTGGTACTGCCTCGGCAGTCGATAGAGAGATTGCCACGGGTTGAAACCCAAGGCTCGAAAGTGCACACCGTCGAGGCGACGGAAGATGAAGATAAGATGCACCGAAATCTGCATTGCGTCCCCTGGACGCTGGGCACTTCTCAGCCTCGGGTTTCAACCCGTGGCGATTTCCCCGTGGCTCCTGCCATCCCCCGCACCGCCGCCTTAAATTGGTCGCCCCGGTCTTCAAAATCTGCGAACATATCAAACGATGCACACGCGGGGGCCAGCAGCACCGTATCTCCCGCCTGCGCTAAACCCGCCGCCTGCGTCACCGCTTCGATCAGTGTCCCGGCCCGGTGGACATTCTGGTACCCTGCCGTCCTCGCGGCAGCTTCGATCTCCGGGGCCGAGCGCCCGATCAGCACCAGTGCCCGGACGTTGTTCTGAACCACGGCCTCAGCAAGTGTCGCCACGTCGCCGCCTTTGAAGACACCGCCTGCGATCACCACTTTCGGCTCCGGCAGCGCTTCCAGCGACTTCGCGAATGCGTCGGCATTCGTACACATGGAGTTGTTGACGTATTTCACCCCGTCAATTGTTTCCACAGTTTCCAGCCGATGCACCACCCCGGTGAAAGTAGTCGCTACTTTTCTGATTGGCTCAATGCCAACTCCAAATGCCGTTGCCATCGCCGCCGCTGCCATGATGTTCTCTAAGTTATGTGCGCCTGGCAGTTTGACATCAGCGACTTTGCAAAGCTCGACAGTCGGCGGCGACAACACAACTGCGCCTTGACTAGAGGCATCTACCTGTGACGGGCTAACGTAAATTGCCTCTTCACCTCGCCAAACACTACGGTTACAATCCCACTCCTGTGGTTCAGGGTCAACAAGCCATAGAGTAACCCGCGAGGCCATTACAACAGCATCAAAGCTTTGAAAGATAGTGTCGGCCTCTGAGGTATTAAAAGAACCTGAATTCCATATGCCTGCATCTTCTTCCGTCTGGTTCTCAAAAATGCTTAATTTGGCAGCGACGTATTCTTCCCAGGTCTGACGGTCGCCGTGGTCAGGCGAGATATTCAGCAGGGCCGCGACCTTCGGGCGGAAGGTCGAGATCCATTCTAACTGGAACGACGAAATCTCGGCGACAATCGCGGCTTCGGGAGGCGCATCAAACGCCGCTTGAATCAAGGGCATCGCAATGTCCCCGGCCGCGATGTTGCCGGCGATGTAAGTCTCGATCCCGGCAGCGCGGAGCATCTCGCCCAGCAGCAGCGTTGTCGTTGTCTTACCGTTGGTCCCGGTGATTGCCAGAATGGGCGCACGAGCAATTCGGTAGGCCGCTTCGATCTCGCCCAGCACAGGGACACCTGCCGCGACGGCATCCTGCAGCACGGCGGCGTCTTTGCGGACACCGGGGCTGGTCACGACATAATCCAATCGGCTGTAATCTAAAGCCGCACCACTGATTATCGGGGTCAGGCCCAATGCAGTGACTTCGGCTAGCGCGTCTGTCAATGCCTCAGCGGGCTTGCCGTCATAGGGAATGACGTGAGCGCCCAGCCGTGTCAGCACCTGACAGCAGGCCAGGCCACTCCGGGCCAGGCCGACGACGGCGATGGTTTTGTTTTCGAATTCAGTGTGCATAGCGGATTGGCCCCCCAGCCCCCAATAATGGGGGAGCATGATAGGAGACAGGCAAGGCTTCTTCAGGCTCTTTTCCGGTTCCCCCATTATTGGAGGCTAGGGGGCTGTGTTCTTTACAGCCAAACATACATCTGCGGGGCCAGCAGGAGACCCAGCACGAGAGCGAGAATGCCGATGATCCAGAAGCGGGCGACGACTTGGGTTTCCTTCCAGCCGGACAATTCGAAATGGTGATGGATCGGTGTCATCTTGAACACCCGCCGCCCGTTCGGCTTGCCGCCGGTGGCTTTAAAGACACCGACCTGAATCATCACGCTGAATGTCTCGATGAGAAAGACAATCCCAAACAATAGCAGCAAAACTTCCTGCTTTCCGATCAGCGCCATCGCCGCGAAGCTGGACCCCAGCGCAAGCGACCCCGTATCGCCCATAAAGACCTTCGCCGGGTGGGCGTTGTACCAGAGAAACCCCAGACACGCCCCGGCCAGCGCGAAGCCAAACAGCGGCAACTGTGCAAAGTTCGGATGGGTGGTCAATGCCAGCCCCAGCAGCGTAAAGATCGAAAGACCGCCTGCCAGACCATCCAGCCCATCGGTCAGATTAGCTGCATTGGACATGCCGATCATTAGAAAAAACGCCAGCGCGTAATAGGCATAGCCGAAATCGAAATGGGCCTGATGCCAGAACCAGACCTGAGTCGTAAAGTTCGGCTGAGAGGTCAGATATAGCCAGCCGACGAACAGCAGCGCAATGACCACTTGACCCGCCAGCTTCTGCCGGGCCAGCAGGCCGAGAGACTTGCCCCGCCGGGCTTTCAGAAAATCGTCCAAAAATCCCAGTCCGGCATGAGCGATAAAGACCAGCACGATAGCGATTAGCTGCGGGCTGACAGGCCGCAGCGACGGCACCACAGCCAGCCCGATTCCCAGCGTCAAAAGTAGGCTAAGAACAAACAGAAGGCCACCCATCGTCGGCGTCCCCTGCTTCTGCTGATGACCGGGCACATGTTCGTTAATGTTCTGCCCAAACTTCAGGAGCCGTAGAAATTCAATCGTGCGCGGCCCCAGCACCACGGCCAGCAGAAACGCCACCAAAAACCCAGCCAGCGCATAGGGATCAAGACGGGTCAAGAACCCACCTCCTTGCTACGCAGGGGTCCTCCCGAAACGGGAGGACGAAGAGTTTCGAGATCAGAAGCAAGCTCTGCCCCAACTCCAACCCTTCCCGTTTCGGGAGGGGAAAGCGAGGAACGAGCAGGGGTGGGTTCCAGCGCCACCGCGACCTTTTCCATTGTCATCGCCCGTGAGCCTTTGACTAAAATCGTATCGCCTGGTTGACCTGCAAACGCTTCGCGCACAAACCGGGCGGCTTCGTCGCTGTCCGCGAACCGCTGCGTGGCATCTGGGATAAGCGCCGCCAGGCCGCCGACTGTATAGAGCGCGTCCAGACCGCCGAGACCGGCAATGATCGGGCCAAGTTCTCGATGCGCCTCTTCCGCCCGTGTCCCAAGCTCGCGCATATCGCCCAGAAACGCGATTTTCCGGCCTCCCTGAGAGGAAGCGAGGGTCTGCAAAGCAGTGGCAACGGACGCCGGGGCGGCGTTGTAGGCGTCATTTAGCACTGTCCCACCCCACTCTGTTTTGACACTGTTCATCCGCATCGGCGGCGGGGCATACGCTCTGAGCGCTTCGGCAGCGGCTTCTAAAGACACGCCCAGCGCCTCGGCGACGGTGAGCGCAGCCAATGCATTCCCGATGTCATGCTGAGAAAGGCTGCGAATCTCGACCGGAACACCGCGCACGGTAAACTTCCAGCCGGTCTCAGTCTGCTGAATATCGGCAGCACTCAGGATTCCATAAGGAGCAATCTCTGCCTTTGTCTTCGCTTCTAAATACGGATAATACGGGTCGGCGGCATTCAGAATAGCCAATCCATCTTCCGGCAGAGCTTCCAAAAGCTCGCCTTTGGCATCCGCAATCGCGTCCAAAGAACCCAGAAGCTCCAAATGGTTATCGGCGATCACTGTGATGACACCGACTGTCGGGCGGGCGATGCCGCAGAGATAGGCAATCTGACCGGAGCCGCGCATCCCCATTTCGATCACGGCGGCTTTATGCTCAGGCGTAAGCTGCAGCAGCGCTTTTGGAACACCCGTTTCATTGTTCTGACTGGCCGCTGTCTTCAGCACCGGACCAAGAGGCGAGAGCGCCGCAGCCAGCATCTCTTTGACAGTGGTCTTGCCGACGCTTCCGGTGACACCGATCACAGGAATGTCAAATTGGTCACGCCAGTACCGGGCCAGCAAGCCGTAAGCGATCTGCGTATCGGGAACACGCAGGACAGGCGTGCTGAGAGAAGCCACGACGTTTTGCGAGACGATCAACCCTGCCGCTCCGCCGCGCAGCGCTGCCGCAATATGCTGATGCCCATCGGTCGTTGGCCCTGTCAAGGCGACAAATAAATCGCCTGGCTGCAAAGTCCGCGTGTCCGTGGAAATGCCGGTGAAGACAATCGTGTCGCCGCCGTTTGCCGCGCCGTAATCGAGCGCGGCGTAGACATCGCGCAGGGTCAGACGCATTCGGCAAGCGCCTCCCGCGCGACCTGTCGGTCATCGAAGGGAATGATACGGCCTGCGGCTGTTTGGCCGGTCTCATGGCCTTTGCCCGCGATGACAATCAAATCGCCGGGCTGAGCCAGTTCACAGAGAACGCTTTTGATGGCGATATGGCGATCCACTTCGGTGGCGACTTTCGGGTTGCTGCTGCCGCCGTCGATCCCGGCGAGGATGTCGGACAGGATCGCTTCCGGGTTTTCCGAGCGCGGGTTATCACTGGTCAGAATGGTCAGATCGGCAAGTTCCGCTGAGATGCGGCCCATCAGAGGCCGCTTCAGCGGATCACGGTCGCCGCCGCAGCCGAAGACACAGACCAAACGCTTGGGACTAAGCGCACGGGCCGACTTCAAGACGTTTTCGAGACCATCGGGGCTATGGGCATAATCGACAATCACCGTGAAATCGCGCCCCGGTGTCGGGACAAGCTCAAAGCGGCCCGGCACTCCCGGCAGCGCTTCCAGACCGTTCTTGATTGCGGTCGGCGGGACACGCCGCAGAAGTGCGACACCGATAGCAGCCAGAGCGTTGGCGACCTGGAAAAGACCGCCCATTTGAAGATTGACCGTGAAGACCACAGCGCTGCCCTGGGGCGGCTGGTAAGTCACGGTAAAGCGAGTGCCATCAGGCCGGGCTTCATCGATCACCGCCCGCAGGGGGGCGTTTGGATCGCGCAGGGCATAGCGCAGCACGGTTCGCCCGGCGGCTTCCAGCGTATCGATGATCCGCAGGCCGTAGGGGTCGTCGGCGTTGACCACGGCGTTAAATGTCTTTTCAGGATTAGCCAGTGGGTACTCGGTGAACAAACGCAGCTTCTCGGCAAAGTAGGCGTCCATCGTGCCGTGTGCGTCTAAATGGTCCTGAGTCAAGTTCGTAAAGACGCCCGTGTCAAACGCGCATTCGGAAGTGCGTTCCATCGTGATACCCTGCGACGAGACTTCCATGACGCAGCGGCGGACACCTGCCGCGACCATGTCGGCGAACAGACGCTGCAAATCAGGCGACTCTGGCGTCGTTCGCTCCAATGGGACAGCCTTACCATTGATCATGGCCCCGATTGTGCCGATAAGGCCCGTTCGTTCGCCCAGAGTTCGGAAGATGCTTTCGATCATGTAAGCGGTCGTCGTCTTACCATTGGTTCCCGTGACACCGATCAAGTCCAATTGCCGGGATGGCTGACCGTAGAACGCAGACGACAAAAACGGCAGGATTTCGCGGGTGTTCGGAACCACGACTGTCGGCAGCCCGTGTGCCCCATACCAGCCTGCCCGGTCGGAATGGATCATGAGAGCCGCCGCGCCTTTGTTCAGCGCCTGAGCAATGTAATCGTGACCGTCCGAGTTCGCCCCGCGCAGGGCGACAAAGAGCGCCCCAGGCGTCACCGCCCGTGAGTCGTAGGCAATGTCCGTGATTTCGACATCGTTTCCCTGCCGCTGTGCACCGGGAAGTATTTGGATCAGTTCACTAAGTTTCATGTGTTATGATAGTACCCCTGGAACTAGAGGCTAAGGGACTGTTGCAGGAATACGCTCCGAAAAATCCGCCGGGCTGCGCGGCCCCGTCTGCCACCTATTCCGCGAAGTCACTCTCAAATGATCGTCCCAGTCTACCCGGCCCCGTGCATCGGGGGTGATCTGAAGCTGAAGCATGGCGGCCCGAGCGATATTATGCACGACCGGCGCGGCGACTGCGGCCCCCCAGTGAATTCCCTGCGGCTCGAAAATGGCGCAAAGTATGACTAAACGCGGATGCGACAGTGGATACAGACCGCAGAATGACGCCACAAAATGGCCTGATTCGTAGCCATGCGGCCCGGCCATCTGAGCGGAGCCGGTCTTACCGCCGACCGTGAAATCGGCGATCTGAGCCGGCTTTCCGGTTCCATCTGCCACGACCGTGCCTAAAATGGAGCGCACGGCGGCAGCGACTTCGGGGCTGATCACCCGGCGGATCGCTTCCGGCGGGACGGGGGTATCGACACCATCTTTGCGGATGGACCTTATAATGTGCGGGCGCATCAGCGTACCGCCATTTGCTACCGCGCAGTACGCCGCCGCGAGCTGCAAAGGTGTCAGGGAGATGCCCTGGCCGAAAGAGATATTCGCTAATTGGATCTGTGACCAGCCGATGCCGCCCGTGAAGTGGTTGGGCGCATCTGGAGCCTTCAAGAAAGATTTCTGCTCACCAGGAAGGCCACTGCCGGGATAATCGAGAAAGCCGAACTTCTGCTCATATTTATAAAGGCGCGGCGCTCCCAAATGCATCCCGAACTGAGCCATGCCGACATTGGATGAGACCCGCAAAATGCCGCGCAGGTCCTGGGAGCCGAGATTGTTGGTGAGCGCATCCGCCGCTTCGTGAATGACATGTTTGCCGATCTTCAGGGTCGGACTGCAATAGACATGCGTGTCCATCATGCCCAGACCCTGCTCCTGCAAGACCGCCGATGCCGTAATAGTCTTGAGTGTCGAACCCGGCTCGTAGAGGTCGGAGACCGCGCCGTCGCGCCAGCGTGCCGCATATTGAAGAGCCGCAGCTTGAGACAGCTTGCCGGGAGGACGAGGCAGGTTCGGGTTGTAGGAGGGCGCTTCCGAGAGAGCCAAAATCTCGCCTGTCTGCGGGTCCATCACCAGCACGATGCCGTGGTCGGCGTGGTGTGCGCTCACCCCTTTTGCCAGCTCCATATCCGTGACCTGCTGAATACGCTGATCCAGAGTCGTGACAATATCCGAGCCGTTATCCGCTTCCACAAGCCGCCGGGTCGTGCCGGGCAGGAACCGCCCGTCGTTGTCGATTTCTGCGACTATTTTTCCATCATGACCGCGCAGAACAGCTTCCTGGCTGTGTTCCAGACCTTCGGCTCCCACCCCGTCCCGATTGGTAAAGCCTAGAACAGTCGCGGCCAGTGAACCGTCGGGATAAGCGCGGCAAGTATCAGGAACGACATAGATGCCTGCAAGGCCGGTCTTTTTGATCTGCGCCGTGACAACCGCGACCGGAGGAGTCAGCGTGTTCGGCACAGCTAAGTGGCGCTTCAGCAGCACATAATGGACATGGACTGAACGAGGGGTCAGCAGTTGTTGCAGCTTCGCCGGGTCTTCCTGTAAAACCGGAGCGAACTGCGCTGCCGCCGCTGCCGGGTCGGCCACTTCCTGCGGATCAGCATAAACAGCCGCCGCTGGGACATTTGCTGCCAGCGCAAGACCGTCGCGGTCCAAAATCAGGCCACGCTGGGCCGGCAATAAACTTTTACTGACCCGGTAGGCATCGGCCTGGGTCTGAAAATACACATGCCGGGCCGCCTGGAGGTAAACCAGACGCCCGGCCAGCAGAATATACAGCGCGGCGACAATGGCAAACAGCAGAGTCGCGCGTGGCTTAATGATTGAAAGATGCTGCTGCGCGGTTGTCTTCTGTCGTGCCACCCTTGTTCCCCTGATCCCAGTTCGACGCGAATTCTACGCCGTCCTGTTTCGCTCCGCTTCGCACCGCTTGGGTTGCAATATAATCGACAGGCGTCGCTCCGCGCGGCGTCATTCCCTGCATTGTCGCCGCAGCGACAATGCGCTGAGGGCTTTCCAGAGTGTTGCGCTCGGCCTTCAGCAGCTCATTCCGAATCTGGTTCTGGCGCAACTGCCCTCGCGCCTGTGCCTGTTCGATCCCAAGCTGCGTGACATGTGCGTAAGCGGCCAGATACAGCAGCAGCATGGCGCAGACAAGAGCGGTGCAGGCAGTGGCAAGGCCCATCAGACGCATCTCCGACCGGCCCAAACGGCTCTGCCGGGCAGACGGCAGCGGCCGGCGGATCGGCTCAGCTTCTTCGTGCTTGCGAACCGCAGCCTGGCCTCGGCCTGCGGCGTTTTGACCTGCTGTGCGCGGCGCGTTCACCGGCCTTGCGGCGTAGGCGTATTTTTCCGACTGCGCCGAAGTCTGGGAGCGGCGTGTCCGGTTGGAGATCGGTGTTATTCTCGTGTCCAGCATCGCGTTTCCTCTGGGCCTGTTCCAATTGGGCCGTGTCTTGCCTGACGTTTCTTACAATTTGCGGACTGCCCGAAGGCGGGCGGAGCGGGCACGCGGATTGGCCGCAACTTCCGCACTCTCCGGTTCCGTCGGCTTCCGGGTCAGCAGTTCCACAATGGCCGGCGGCGGCGCCCCGTAGATCCCCTCGCCGGGGCCGCGCCCGGACAGATGGGCGAAGCTCTGCTTCACAATCTTGTCTTCCAGGGAATGATAAGAAAGCGCCGCTGCTGTGCCGCCTTTCGTGAGGCGATCTACGGCGCTTTCCAGTGCATGTCCGAGAATGGTCAGTTCATCGTTGACGGCGATCCGCAGGGCCTGAAAGGTGCGAGTCGCCGCATGTTTGTCTTCGGGCCGCGCCTTCACGGGAATTGCCGCATGGACAGTCTCAATCAACTGCCCGACTGTCCGAAACGGGTCTTTTTGACGACGCTCGACCGCGAAACGCGCTATTCTCGCTGCCCAATGCTCATCCGAGTTTTCCCGAATCAGCGTTGACAGTTCGCGTTCGCCCAGCGTATTCAGTAAATCCGCTGCAGTCGGCCCCTGAGATGCCGGGTTCATCCGCATATCCAGAAGTGCTTCGGGTTCTTTAAACGAAAACCCACGCTCCGGCGTATCGAGTTGATGCGACGAAACACCTAAATCAAACAATGCGCCGTCTACTCGGTCGATGCCGAGGCTGTCCAGCACGGAGCCTAAATCGTCAAAACGCGCCTGCCGCAGTATCACGGCTGGTCCGAATTGAGCTAGCCGTTCTCCCGCTTCGGTCAGCGCCTCTAAATCCTGATCGATCCCGATCAATCGCCCGCCGGGCATGATTTTTTCCAGCAGCGCCTGTGCGTGTCCGCCCCCGCCCAGGGTACAATCTAAAAACACACCACCCGGCTGCGGCTGCAAAACGCTCAGGACCTCCCGCAGCATGACCGGGACATGGAAGGGAAGCTCGCTCATGCAATGCCCAGTTCGCGGGCTGACTCCGTGATCATTTCGGCTGTCAGGTCTTCGTTGTAAAGCGCCCAGGAGCGGCTGCTCCAAATCTCGATCCGGCTGCCGGTGCCGACAATCACGACATCGCCCTGTTCGTCGATCTTGGCATATTCCCGCAGTTTGGCGGGGATCGCGACCCGCCCTTGACCGTCGACACTGAGCTCCGTCGACGTAAAGAACCGCTGCAAGCGCATACTATGTTCGTCCAATTGCCGCTGCCGGGACAGCGTCTCGCTCAGATCTTTGTAGGCGGATTCGGTATAGACAAAGATGCAGCCACCGAGGCCTTTGGTCATATAAAAGCGCTCTCCAAGCGAGGAGCGGAATTTCGTTGGGATGATGACCCGACCTTTGTCGTCTACACTATGGTCGAATTCGCCCTGAAAAACCACTTATCCTCCACTCGGCCACCACTTGCCGCCCTTTGATTACAACTATACGGCATCACGCCGCCCTTTGTCAAGGGCAATCCCCCTATTTTCACCGAATATTTCCATCTGCTTTTTTAGCAATCCACGCTACATCTAGTTTATGACAGACACCTGACCCCAAATATGGGATCAAAGTCCGGAAAATATCCTATTCTCTGACGATTGGCGATAAAGCAGACAATTTATGAGAAATTGGGACACACTACCATTCCGCTGCCGGCACAAAAAAACGCGCTCTTGCAGAGTTTCTGCAAGAGCGCGTTTTTGATCTAAAATTCCGCCTGAGTGTCAGTGATGCCCGGCAGAGGCTGTCTGCGCCCGTTCGATCTGACGGCGACGCTGACGCTGAATTTGAAGCGGCTGCAAATCGACGCTCATTACGGTCTCGCTCAGACCTCGTGCATGGATCACTTCGCGCAGCCGAGGGATAAGAGTGTGTTCAATAAAATCCGCGTAGACTTCGTTGTAATTATAAGTCTCCACCGCGACGGTCCATTTGACCCCCGCGCTTCGCTCACCCGCCGGGTAGTAAAACAGGTTCGGCCCCGTGCCCGTGCTCCACTCCAAAATCACTTTCGATGCGCCGTGTGCTTTCCAGGCATCGCATTTCAGGCGCAGCGTCTCCATGTCAAATTGCGGTTCTTCGTGCAGCTTTCGCTCCATGTGATTGTGTTTCTCCTAAAAGGGCGCTATATTAGAGATGAAATATTAGAGATGAAAGGAAAGATAATGACTGCCACTGTTTGTTTCGACGCACAAACTATGGACTATGCCGACTTCGGTAAAATTGTCCAAGATGGTACTCTTTTGAGCACAGCCGGCATCCTCAACCTGTTGTGGGAAGATTTTTCCGCAGTGGAAGCGGCACGGGACCTTGATCTGCATGGCGTTGATTGGGAAGCCGTGCGAGATAGCACGCCTGGCACTCTCACGTGCATCATTCGCTACGATACGCTCAGTCTACCGGAGCTTCAGCAGCGGCTTCTTACTTCCTCGGTCTTTGAATACGAGATCAGCAGCAGGTAATGCTGTCATCAATCGTTTACGGATACCGTTGATCGCCAGACAATAGCTACCGAAGTCTGCACGGAAGAAGTTGCCTTCAACTGCTGGTATGGATCCGCTACGATCTTAGGGATAGGAACTTCTGCCATGTTTGCGACCACGATCAGCCAGTAATTTTCGCGCCGCCGCTTTGCCTCGATCCACTCCCGGTCTGTGAACTGAATGTCACCGCGCCGCTGCTTGATCCCCTTGACTTCTATCGCCCATTCCGGGCGGCCTTTGACGCCGAAGTCAAACCCTTGCGCGGATAATCGAAGATCAAGGACATCGCCCGGGTCGACTTGGATCAAGGGCTTGCAATGCTGCAAGAAAAAATCTTCCGCGCGTCGCCCCGTCAGCAGACGCTCGGCGACATTATGAGGCACCCGTGTCACGACTGCCAGCGCATCGACGGCCTCCACAATTGCTTCTTCATCTTTCGCCAGGATACGGCTGACAAGTTCCATCAGCGCATCATCGCTTACTTCATGCAGCTCATCCAAAACCCGCTGCCGGTTTGGCCTCAGCAATCGCTGATGCCATCCTTGTCGGGGATTGTCATGCAGTGGATCAAACTCATCGCGGAGGTTTTTAAAGCTGGCTTTCGGCTCTCCCAGCGCGGCGGCTGCCTCACCAAACGCCTCCTGCCACTGATCCAGATGACGTAAGCGCAGATATTCTGCGTCTAGCCGACTCATGGCATAGCCAAGAATTAAAGCTTCTGTTTCCAGCCTCGTGCGCGGATGACTTTCGCTCATTTACTTTGCTTGTTCACAAACTTTGGTTATTATAGCACACGCATCAGCAGAAAAATCAGCGGCGTTATTCGGCAGGGGATTTCGAGGCAAGCATCTCAGCGTAAACATCGCGCCGGGAGAGCTTGAGGTCAGCGCTGACTTGTCGGACAGCGTCGCGCTCACTCAGGCCGGAAGCAAGTGCAGCCTGCAAGGCTTCGGGAACTGTGAGCGGCTCAGGAGGGACTTCATCGGCAATGACATCGTCGTCGCTGTCCCCGGCAAGGCCCTGAACAATCACCGTGATCTCGCCCCGCGCTGCGTGAGCCTCAAAGTGAGCAGCGACTTCGGCCAGCGTTCCGCGCACGAACTCTTCAAATTTCTTGGTCAGCTCGCGTCCGACCGCCGCAGGCCGAGTCGGGCTGAAAGCTTCTGCCATCTCGCGCAGGGTCTCGGCGATCCGCTGAGGCGACTCGTAGAAGATTAGGGTGCGAGTCTCAGTCCGAGCCAGCGCAGTCAGCTTCGCACGGCGGGACGATTTCGTGCGGGGCAGAAATCCTTCAAAGGCAAACCGGGCCGGAGGCAGACCGCTTCCAACCAGGGCGCAGAGCACGGCGCTGGCACCGGGAATAGGGATGACAGTGACTTTTGCGGCGAGAGCAGCCCGCACCAGCTCGACACCAGGGTCAGAGACGCCCGGTGTTCCGGCATCGGTGACCAGGGCGATTGTCCGGCCTTCCTCGGCCATCTGGCGCACAAGGTTGTCGGTCCGGCCTGCCTCGCTGTGCTGATGGTAAGCGATCAGCGGCGTGTCGATGTCAAAGTGGGAAAGCAGCATCCGCGTATGCCGCGTGTCTTCCGCTGCGACCAGATCAGATTCTTTCAGCAGACGCAGCGCTCGCAACGTGATGTCTTCGAGATTTCCGATAGGAGTTGCGACAATGTAGAGCGTTCCAGGCATGAGGATTACAGAAGGCCCGGCCTTTCAAGGCCGGGTCTTGTCTCTAAGTTACTGCCCTGGCTTCCGTGCCGGCGGCACGACAACATGAACGGAACCCGCCGGCTGTACCGACGCCGCGCCTGGCTGCACAGGCATACCGCCGGGCATTCCGGGAACGCCGGGGCTGGTGGGCGCGGGATGGGCTTTTGCGTACTGCTTCAGCCAGTCGCCTTCTTTGGCAGCTAAGTCGATACGACCCGCCTGACGGAACAGCGAGAGGAGCTGAATATGGGTGCTTTGATCGTTCCAGGCAAGCTGAGAAGCTTTCTGAAAATGAGTCACAGCCTGAGCATTCTGCTTGTTCTGAAGCTCCAATTGGCCCGTTGTCATTTCGAGCGCCGGGTCATCACGCAGGGCAAGAGACGCTTCATACGCGGCAATTGCCCGGGGCGTCTGACGCAGGGCCTGGTAGACCTGTCCAAGCGCGGCATTGATGGTCGCTTTTTGCAGCGGGGGCAGATTGGCTTTTAGGGCCTGCTGGTAATCACCTGCCGCCGCTTGATATTTCGGCTGGGACAGAGCAGGATTACCGCTCAGACCTGCTTGTGCGAAGGCCTGATCCCCGGCAAGCGCGGGGTCCTTGACATCGATCTTGGCCGCGTCTTTCAGACCGGTCATTAGCGCCTGATATTTCTCCTGCGCTTTCTGCGTTCGAATCTGGTCGATGTATTTGGCTTTGTTCTTGTCGAAGTCAGCCGGCAGGTTCGATTTGGTCGCCACTAATTTGATGATAAAATAGCCGTATTGGGTCGAAGCGACGGGATCTGGAGTCACTTCGCCAGGCTTGAGGCTAAACGCTGCCCGCTTGAACTCCGGGACATACGGCGTCGTCTGGTCGATAAAGCCATCGTCGCCGCCCTTGTTCTTCGAGCCGGGGTCGTCGGAATACTGCTTGGCAAGCGCCCCGAAATCTGCGCCGGGCGCTTTGGCCTTCGCGATGATCTGGATCGCCTGCGCTTTCGCCTGAGCGTCAGAGCGTGTTTTGTTGTCAATGAGGATATGCTGCGTGTGGTACTTGGTGTAGAACTGACGCGCATCGTCATCGGAAACGACGATAGAATTGATAAATGCCGTTTGCAGCTTACCGGGCTGTCCGCTCTGCGGATCGCCAATTAAAATTCGCTCTCGCAGGACTTCATCCGGCAGCCGATCTTCGACCGTCGGACTCTGCGCTTTGGTCAGGGCGGCATCAATATCGGATAACGACGCAGTTGCAGGCAGACTCAGGCTCTGACGATAATTCGCCTGATCGACGAGCCGCATCCGCTCCTTCGTGATCTCATCGCCGGAGACTGTCACGCCCATCTTTTTGGCCTGCTCTAGCTGAAGCTTGGCACCGATGAGCTGATCCAGCACGGCACTGTTAAGAAGCGGCTGCTCTGATGCACCGATAGTCCGGCCACTCTGCTCAAGCTGGCTCTGTAGAGCGCTCTCATCGGTATCGAAGTCGGTGCGTGTGATAGCGTCGCCGTTGACCGTCGCTATCGTCGTCTCCCCGGACTGCGCTGCGGGCTGGTTCCCGTTAAGGTTGCCTAAATTGTTGCCGAGGCCGGACATGACTAAGCTGGAGACGAGTATCGCACCCACCGCGAACAGCACCCATTTTCCGATGGGGCTGCTCGTGATATTGCCGAGACCGTTGCGAAACGAATTCAATGACATCAGGTTCAGTTTTCCTAGAAAGAGAATGCCTGCCCTAAACGGCAGGGCTTTAGCCTTGCAATTCCCCGCCTACGCGGGCACAGACTGTCTGCATTGGCGTTTCTTATGCCCGCGAAGGCGGGGAATTGCTTTATCGAAGCACGGGGGTTCAGCCCCGTGTGTTTATGCTGCCAGCAGCCTTTGCAGGCCTTCCAGACACGCCCGCGAGGACGCTTCTTTGGTGGCGTGGCCGCTGTAATGCGTTTCCAGGGACAGCCAGCCTTCGTAGCCGTGCTGCTTCAACGCCGCGAATTGACCGGCGTAGTCAATCGCGCCTTCGCCGACGACTGTCCATTCCGGCACTAAGCCGCCGCTCGGGACATAAGCATCTTTGATATGGATATGGGTGACAAAATCTTTGATCGCCGCGTAGCCTGTCGGAAACGGCAGCTCACCGGCCATAAAGGCATTGCCGGGGTCCCAAATGGCCTGCACGGACGGCGAGCGGATCTCTTCCAGTACGCGAACAGTCTGCGCTCCGGTCGCGAGGCAGCAGGCGTGTTCGTTTTCGATGCCTAAGATCACCCCTGCCCGCTCCGCAATCGCGGCGGGCTCCGCGTAAGCGTCGACAATCATTTCTTCCTGATTGGGAGTCAGCAAACCATGCTTCCAGAACGAAAATGTCCGGATAAGCTTGGTCTCAAAAAAATGCGCTGCTTCGATGCACCGCTCCAGGAGAGCGATCTGGTCGCCGAGGCCTCGCGCCGACGCGCTGTGCAGCGGCCCGGCAGGGCCATCCGGCTCCGCACCCGGCAGCCCGCATTTGTAGAACGGCGACGCGATGCCGGCCACGGTCATGCCCCGCGCCTCCAGCTCCCGCTTGGCCCGCTGCCAGTATTCGAGAGGCGCATCGCTGATATTCAGGTCCCAAAGCTGCCGAAGCTCTGCGCCCTGCACGCCATATTCCGCCATGACATCCAGGGCCAGGGCCAGATCTGCATCGATCTCATCGGTAATAACAGCCACTTTCATGGCCTATTCTAGCCGAAACCGCCGGGTTTGTCAACAAAGTTTGTTCGCAAACACCCACCGGGTAAACTTAAACTAACTTTCGAAAGCGGGGCAGAACCAATGGCAGAAGAGCGTTTTGACAAACATGATGCAATCCATCACCAACTATTTGACGAAGACACCAATCAAATCGGGAGTTTAGGCGACATTGTCGAGAAACATGCGGGCGATGCCATGTTCCTGACACCCGCCGAAAAATCCCCAAATGACATCGACGGCGGAGAAGCGGACTTTGAGGCGGAAATGCTGGAAACCGACCCCGCCCCGAACACGGGCATGGATGAAGCCGATCTGTACTCCGCCGAGGACGAAGACGAAACTTTCTCGACAGACCAATCGGGGACAGTGCCGGGCATCGCCCGCGGTTTCGGTACTCATCTGCCCCAGGACATCGGGCGCGACGGCTTCCAGGTCGAATCCATCCCGGACCAGGCCCTCCATCTTCGTACCCGCCCACTCGCAGACGGCGAAGAGCTAGACGATTACGATGACGACACCAGCGCCAGCAAAGACGATGCCAAAGGCAAACTTGCCGCCGCCTCGCAGCCCTTCACCCACATGGTCTCAGAAGACCCCGACAATGACAGTGAGCCGACACCGGGCCGCATCCCTGTCAGAAAGCGCCAGGCCTCGTCCACCGATGACGAGCTTGATGCCAGCGGGGCGATGAAGTAGAAAACCTCACCCGGAAACAAGTTTCCACCCTCTCCTTAACAAGGAGAGGGTCGGAGCGGAGCTACGGGGTGAGGTTCTGAACGGGTCCTCACGACTTCAGCCGCGCTTTGTTCAGTGCCTCGAACCGGGCCACTTCCGGCGCAACTGTGAACGCACAATACGGCTGGTTCGGGTTTAGCGCAAAGTAGTTCTGATGATACGCTTCCGCTTCATGGAAGCCCGTGTAGGGAACCACCTGGGTGACAATCGGATCTGAGTAGACCTTTGCTTTCTCCGTCTCGGCAATTGCCGCCAGCGCTTCCGCTTTCTGCTGCTTGCTGTGGTAGAAGATCGCCGAGCGGTACGAGTTGCCTTGATCATTGCCCTGACGGTCTAACGTCGTCGGGTTATGGGCCCGTAGGAAGATCATCATCATGTCATGGTACGAGACGACTTTCGGATCGTACACCACCTGAACCGCTTCCGCATAGCCCGTCGTATCCGTGCAGACTGCTTCGTAAGTCGGGTTTGCCGTGTGACCGCCCGCGTAACCGGCATCGATCTTGTCGACCCCTTTGAGGCGACTGAACTCCGCCTGCATCGCCCAGAAGCAGCCCCCCGCAAATGTCGCCACTTCCTTGCCCGCAGGAGCCATCATCGGCAGAACAGCCTCGGTCGGGGTCACTTCATTCGCCGCCGACATCGCTGCCTTCGGTCCGGCCAATCCCGTGAACAGCGTCCAAACACCCAGCACCAGAGCCGCCATCAGCACCGTTCGCCAGAACGTCGGAACCCGGTTTGCCTTTTTAAGATTTAAATCTTTCATATCTTTTAAGACAAGATATCGCGCGAGAAAGTTCCCTTTTCTACTCAGTCATGTTTGCAGGAGAGAGCAGCTTAGATGGCGAATTAAGAAGCACAAAGTTTGCACGAACACCAGTTTTGTACGGAGCTTGGGTTTCCATCTCCAATGTCGGCTGTTCAATTGGCACTTTTTTGGTCGGCAGCAATAAAGATTTTGGCGGCACAAAGTTGGTAATCAAGACTTCTCTGTTCAGAGTCCGAGTAGCACCATTCTTTTCCGTACTCATTCCTGAAGCGGATTCGACAGCCAAGATAAAATAATCTGAGAAAAGAGCACGCATTTCCGGAATGTCATAAGAAGACAATATCCATTTACATTTTGCTTCTTTTAACCGATCAGCCAACAGATGATGCTCAGGCCATCCACGCATATTATGTGCATAATTACATTTGTTGCCCGGATACGGTGGATCAATATACATTACTGTTCCTATCCGGTCGTAACGCTCGAAGCAGTTCTGCCAATCTAAGTTTTCAATGATGACTGTACGCAAGCGGTCATGTACAGGTTCTAGGCGCTGGCGCAGTGTATTCAAAGCACCGATTAAGCGGTTCCCATGTCCACCATCTGTGATACTTGTTTGAAAACGCGGGTAGTTAAGTTCACCTCCCCACCCAGCCATAATCAAGTAATAAAAGCGATGCGCTCGCTGTACATCGGTGAGTTCAGAAGGATCTAGTTTCGCCAACCGCTCGAATTCGGCCCGAGATGTCAGTTCCCATTCAAAGGAAGCAATTAGTTCTTCGGGCTTCTCACGAACGACCCGAAAAAAAGTCACTATGTCTTGATCAATGTCGTTAATGATTTCAACATTGCTCAAAGGTTTGCCGAACAACACCCAGGCAGCTCCCGCAAATAGTTCTAAATAGCAAGTATGCTCAGGCAAAAGCTCGATGACATATTTCCGTAGTCGAGATTTACCGCCGACCCATTTGAACGGACTGTTAAGAGGCTTGTGCTTGTTATCTTCAGCAAAACGCGTGGTCATGGAATTGTTCTCATTCACTTAAATGTCTCTAATAGAGACATTGTATCCTACTTATCTGCAATATGTCAAGTACTATTATTAACCGATTCGGACTAAAACTGCGGCGGCTGCGTTGCCAGCGTAACTTAACGCTAAAAGAACTTGCCATTGCTCTCGGCTACACTTCGCACGGCTATATCAGTGAACTTGAGTCAGGAAAAAAAACACCTACAGTAGAGTTTACCGTGAATGTATCTCGATTTTTCGACGTGACCACAGATCAATTGTTAAAAGATGAAATAGAGTTACCGAGCAGACTCGCAGAGGAAGAGGTCACGATAAGTTGAGTTCAGCATTTGTCGGCAGAAACCCTTCTGCCCAAGAAATAGAAAGATTGCGCCTCATTCTGAGTTCGTATCAAGATGGTACTGGAATGCTATCCGTCAGTAATGGTAGAACTCTCCCCGGATGGCGGGATTTTGAACGAGCAGTGGCACTTGCCTTCAATGGTATTGGACCAGAGAACAAAGCTATTTTTGATGTGCTGCTGACTGATGAAGTTCAGCCGAACGCGAAATATGGGCTATCCTGTAAAATGCGGAAGGAATTAGAGCGTATTAGCCGCGACGGTCGCGTGACGATTGAGATGTCAAATTCTTCTGGTCAGTTCTGGGATCAACTGGCATTAAAAGCAATATTTACAACAAATTATAAAGAGAAGCCAAACGAAGTCGGTGAAACCGTAGTAAACTTGGTGCGTCAATGGCATCAATCAGCCGCATTGGGTCAGCAAAGCCGCCTAGACTTGTCACGGAGTTCCTATCTTGTGCTTTCGTGGAGCAACAAAGAACAGTATCAATTGCACCAGTTTTCTCTGACACTTCCGAACCCGGAGGAACTCAACTGGTATTTCCCGATGAAGAAGATAGCCGGTACTGAAACACTGGGCAGGCATCTTAACGGCGACGATGCGGACGGCAGGGTATTCGAATGGTATGGCGAGTCAGGTGGTCAGCTCAAATACTATCCAAAGGCTGATTCGGCGCTTTGGCAGTCGGAAATCTTTTATTTAGAGCCTTTGCCTGACAGCGAACATGGCATCCTTGCTAAAACAGCAACTTACTTCCCAGAACTTTGGCAGAAGCTTTAATCTGGCCTGCTCTTCTCTATCTGATCAGCGAGAAAATCCTGAACCTGCCAGCGGGGGTTGCGGCCATGGGAGCCGAGATAGTCGAGCATGGCTTCTTCGGCGAACTCCGGGTCGGCAAGCGCTTCAGAGCCAAAATCTTCGTTGAGCGCGGCCCAGACAGCCTGTAAGTCGGTGAGAGCGAAGAGGCGGTGAGCATCGCGGACGACGGCGGGCTTGACCTTGAGGAAGGTCTGATCGGAGCCCTCGAAGCGGCCTTTGACGACATAGCCTTCGATGCCGTCACGGGTCGCCAGATGCTCTAATGAGCGCAGGCGTTTGTAGATGTCCCCGGCTTCGCTGCCGCCGGTAAGACGCCCGTGCAGGTCGACCAGCTTCAGACGGTAGTCTTCGGCGATGCGCTCTTTTTCCAGACGGTCGACAAACATAAAGTCCGGGTCGATGACATCGACCAGGATCATGTCGGGCTGGTCGGCGGGAATGATTGTCTCGATCTCCGGCAGGGTCATCTCAAAGCAAAGAACGTAGCCGAGATCGGCCAGCTTATACGCCTGCGGATACAGCTTGTCGATCAGCTTTCGAGCCGATGAGCCGTAATCGATCCCGAGGCCGCGCACGTTTTCGATGCCCGCCGCCACCAGTGGATTGCTGCCGTCGTAGACATCGCGGGTCGCGAACAGGTACTCGCCCTTCTTTTTATTGCCGCGCTGATAGAGGCGGATATTGACACCGTCTTCTTTTTTCTCGACAATCACTTCTCCGTCGCGCAGAGTCCGAAAGAGGGTCCGTTCTTGGGTCGCCGCAAACCGATCCGTCGTGTAGTCAGACGCCGGGAGGATACGCGGGTAGCCACGGATTATCTGCCGTTTGTCGGCAAAGAAGATCGTGCCTTTGAGTACATACGAGATCGCCGCATGGCTGCCGGACTGATGGTAAGTGATCACCGGCCCGTCCTGGGAAAACGAGCCGATGCCGACACCAAAGAAGTCCGCCAGTGCTTCCCGCGTAAAGGTCGGTATGGTCCGCAGGCACTCCCGCAGTTTATCCGCGATGTCTAAGTACATGATTAGGCTTTCTTGAAGCCCTACCTCCTTGTTCTCTCGTTCCTCGGTCACAGGGTCCTCCCTAAAGGGAAGATGAAGACGATAATGATAGGGCTGCTTCTCTGTTCTTAATCCTCCCTTTAGGGAGGACCACAGCGAAGTGAAGAATGAACGAAGCGGTGCGGTAGGTCTCAAATATTTCGTGCTTCTGAGAAGAATGTCAGCAAAGCGGCGGCCACCGGGTCGGGACGCTCTTCGGGCAGCCAGTGGCCGCCGCGCGGGATGGTCTGCACTCGCAAGCGGTCGCTGTCTTCAGGAAGCTGGGTGAAGTCGATGCGGGGATCGCTTTCGCCTAATAGCAGCAATGTCGGGACATCGCGCAATGCCGGCAAAGGTGATTGGACAATGCGGAACGGTGCGAGGCTGGCCCGAAGGGCACCGGGCTTGGTCAGCGCGTGGGCGTAGACTGCCAGGTCGGTATCGGGCAGCATCTCGGGGTCGTGGGACCAGGCCCGGAAGAAGTGACGCAAATAGGCCTCTAAATGCGGTCCGATCAAAAGCTCCGGCAGGTCCGGTGTCTGATGAAACTCGCTCAGCCAGTTGAGCTGCGGCGGCAGAAGCCCCGGCGCGGCGGAAAGCAGCGCGAGTCCGGCGACTTCCTCGGAATGCACGGCGGCGTACGCCTGGGCCGTTTCTGCGCCGGCATCGCCGTGACCGACTACGAATACGGGGTCTTCCGCCAGTGCAAGGGACGCAATCAGTGCCCGCACATCTTCCATGCGCGATTTGGCTTCATAGCCGCCGATGGGCTTGTCCGAGTCACCGCTGCCACGCAGGTCAGGCGCGACAACCACATAGCCGGACGCGGCCAGTGTCGGCAGGACACGCCGCCAGGCATGGCCCGTTTCCGGCCAGCCATGCAGCAGAAGAACGGTCGGGCCTTCGTCACCGGCACAGCGATACCGCAGCCGCATTCCACTGGCGAGACGAACAAAGCCGCTATCCGCGTTTGACATCAGTGTTTTTCCCGTAAGGCAGGAGCCACGGAATAAATTCCGAGGCTCAGGAAGGCCCACCGTCCAGGGGACGGAAGATCAGTAAATATCGGCATTTTGTGTCGCCTCGACACTGGGCACTTTTCAGCCTCGGAATTCATTCCGTGGCTCCTATCGATTCATGCCATGCTCATACCAAATCATGCCGTTTCAGCAACTGAGTCCAGCACCAGCACCCAATCAGACCCTTCCTCTTGAGCCGTCTCCGGCGGCAAGAACATCTGTATTCCCTGCGCCGGATACTCCCCAATCACCTGCGTCTCTTGGCCGCTGCGTGGATCGAACCAGGCGGCACGGACACGCGGGCCAGCCAGTTTATCGAGATGTACGTTCAGCGATTCCCTGGCTTCAGGAGTATAGATCAGCGCATATTTGCCGTCAGCATCCCGTGTCGCGCTGATGTGTGCTCTGCCGTCACCACTATTGGAAGCAAGCAGAGATTGATCGGGAATGCGCCCGAAGCCGGGACGCGATTCCAGCAGTCGTCGCAGGAAGCTTACTTGGAAAGCGCCGGGACGGTCGAGGGCTTCTATCCAGTACCGGTCGGCGTGGTTGATCTTTTCGCGGGTCTCGTCCCAGAACTGCCAGACCGCATGATGCCCGTAGATGACCCCGCAGCCGCCGGCAAAGACCGAGCGGTAGCACTGTTTACGGACGTCATAGGCCCGGAAGTAGCCGTTTTCAGGCCGGAAGACAGGCCACGGGTTGACCGGATGGTCTTCGTAGTTCGGCTCGGAATCGAGCGTTGGCTTAATCGGTGCCAGCGCATAATCATGGGCGATCCAGTCCCAGACCGGAACATCGTGACCTTTGCCGTGGCCCGACTGCATCATATTGATGTCCAGCCAGGGCTCCTCGTGCAGGAACTGGGACGTGGAAACAGGGCCGTCCTGCGGATGGTAAGTCATCAGTGCCCTGCCGTCAGTCCCTTCTCGGATTCCTTCTGCCATGCCGCGCCAGAGCGGGGTCCAATCAGTCGCGTCCGTGAAGCCGAGTTCCCAGGGAAATGTCCACGAGCGCGGCAGCTTGTCCAGGCGCGGCGGACGGTCCCCACCGAGTATCCACAACAGGTTCGTCGCGTCTTTGTAACGCCTGCCAAGCCAGAGACCATAGTCACGGGCAGCATCCGGGTCATTGTCCGGAAAAATGCGCGGGCCTTCCCCCCAGGGCGCAGTCAGCTTATCCCCCCATGTCGGCAGTAGACCGATATACAGGCCATGGGCCGCCGCCATCTCGATCTTGGCATCGACATCGGCAAAGTAGGCTTCGTTTGGGCGTCGCGGATCGCTGTCATGGAGCGGCAGGTCTCCGTTGGCATTAGGGACACGCAGGCCGTCAAACTCAGAGAGAACAACCGCGCACATGAGGTTAAAGCCTTTGGCAGCGCGGTTTGCGAAGTAAAAGTCTGCTTCAGTGAGCGTCAGACGGTGAAAAAGCTCCCAGGCGGTGTCACCCAGCAGGAAGAACGACTGCCCGCTTTCGTCCGCCAGCAGATGCGGGTTACGGTCGCTGACACGAAGGCGAGGCAATAGGTTCATGGTCTTTGCCGACAAAAAGAAAGGCGCGGACAGACTTTTCAGCCCGCCCGCGCACTCCTGGACACCACTTATTTTTTGGATAAATCAATGTTGATCTGAATAAAGTTCTTCCACTGGTCCGGGACTTCGTCTTCCATGAAGATCGCATCCACCGGGCACTCAGGCTCACACAGGCCGCAGTCGATACACTCGTTTGGATCGATATAAAGCTGGTCGCCGGCTTCATGGATACAGTCCACGGGGCAGACAGCGACGCAGGATTTATCTTTAACGCCAATGCAGGGTTCGGCGATTATATAGGGCACGGTCAGTTCCTCCACACTTCTAACTCAAAACTTCTAATGGCGCTATTATACACAAACGGCAGAGGAAAAAGCAAGCCTATCTCGGCAATATCAGCGCTGCAAGCCGCGTATGACAAGTGACCAGACGCCCTCAAATGCCGCATCAATATTCGGGTCAGCCCACTCCGAGGCATGGACGGGGTGATGGAACCGCGAGGTCGCACTCAGCACGGCCTGCGCGGATGCAGCCGGGTCGGTCGCAGCGAAGATGCCCTGCACCTGGCCATCCGCGATGATCTGCGCGACCTGTGCTGTCAGCGCCGCCATATGCGCTTCGACTACTTCGCGGGATTCAATCGCTAGCTGATGGTATGCCGCGAACAGCTCTGGGTCGTCCAGGACTTTGCGGCGCTTGCCGACGATCAGCGCTTCCAGCCACCGGCGCAGACGCTCGGGCGCAGGGCCGGTCTCTGCCGCGACGGCTTCCAGCGGCGTCATAGCTCGTTCCAGCCAGCGCTCGGCGACGGCGTCGCGCAGGGCGGCTTTGCTGGAAAAATGACGGTAGACGCTGCCATGACTGACCCCCAGCACACGGGCGACGTCCACCACAGTCGCTTTCGCCGGACCGAAGCGGCGCAGGACATCCTCCGCCGCTTCGAGTATACGGTCTTGGGTCAGTTCAGCCGGCAATGGCGTTCAGCTCCTCTAGGGCGTCCTCGGGCAGATGCAGGCCTGCGCCCTCGACGTTTTCACGCAGATGCTTGACTGAGGAGGTGCCGGGGATCAGCAGGATGTTCGGCGAGCGATGCAGCAGCCAGGCCAATGCGACAGCCATAGGGGTCGCATTCAGTCGAGTTGCAACGCTGCTGAGAGTGTCGGATTGCAGCGGTGAAAAGCCGCCGAGAGGGAAGTAGGGCACATAAGCAATTTTCTGTTCCGCCAGGGAATTGATAAGCGCATCGTCCTGCCGGTTGGCGATGTTATAAAAATTCTGCACGCAGACGATTGGCGCTATCGCTTGCGCCTCAGCAATCTGCTCCGCGTTGACCGTGCTGATGCCAAGATGTTTGATGAGGCCTTCTCGCTGCATCTCGACGAGTGCTGTGAACGGCTCTTCTATCGAACCAGGCGTTGGCGCATCGAAGCCACCTAGCCGCAGATTGACGACATCGAGGGCGTCGACACCGAGGTTCGTGAGGTTGTCATAAACAGCCTGGCGCAGCTCCTTCGGCGAACGTGCATGCGGCCAGCCGCCTTCGGCATCGCGCCGGGCACCTACTTTGGTGACTATTCGAAGCTGCTCGGGGTAAGGATGCAGCGCCTCTTTGATCAATTGGTTTGTGATATGCGGCCCATAGAAGTCGCTGGTATCGATGTGGGTAATCCCAATCTCAACAACGGCGCGGAGAACCGCTATCGCCCCGTCACGATCGGCGGGCGGTCCGAAGACATGCGGCCCCGCAAGCTGCATTGCGCCATATCCCATGCGAGTGAGGGTAAGGTCGGCGGCGAGAATGAATGTCCCGCCCGGCAGTGACTGTGCTGTCATCTATTTGCTCCTTGAACTGATGAATTGTTTGTAATTACTGGTGAATCGTTTGTAATTACTGCGCTTCGCCGGCTCTGGCAGAACTCATCATATCATTGAAATTCTTGAAGAAGACGTCATAACCGCCATTTGCCTCGGTGAATCGCATCGCTTTGACCCGCTCCACGCAGTTTTCGACAGCGTCCGGGGACGTCTTCAAAATGTTCATCGTTTCACTGATGAAATCTTTGAGCGGCATAGCATTCGGGTCGCTTGCCTGACGTTCGCCCCCCAGCTCTGTCTGGACATACGGGGGGATAATCTCGATCACCTGCACGGCAGTGTCTTTAAGCTGGTAACGCAGCGACTCCGTATAGGAATGGAGCGCGGCTTTTGTGGCGCAGTAGGTCGGAGTCAGCGCCAGCGGCACAAACGCCAGGCCCGACGTCACGGTCATGATCACTGCCTGCGGCTGGGACGCCAGCAGCGGCAGCAGCGTTGCGGTCAGCCAGATCGGCCCGAGCAGGTTGGTCGTAATCATCGCTTCGGCATCGGCAGTCTCGCCTTTTTGCAGGGCCTCCGGCCTCGCGATCCCCGCATTGTGGATGATGACATTCAGGGCCGGGTAGTCAGCCTTCATCTGAGCCGCAAAGCTTTGAATAGCTGCTTGGCTTCCAATGTCAAGCACGGCAGACTTCATGCCGGGGTTCGCTGAGATTGTCTCGTCCAGCATATTCTGACGTCGGCCTGCGATAATTACTTGGTTGCCTTCGGCTTGAAACGCTTCTGCTAAGCCGCGGCCAATACCGGAACCGCCGCCGGTGATGAGTATCGTGTTGCCGGTGATTTTCATGATAGGTCTCCTCGTTCAGATCGTGGGATAAGTAGACTATACCCTATCAAATGACAAAAATCAATATCCGTCATTTTATTATTGATGATTATTCCTCCAGATAAGCGAGCGAGGGCTATGAACCTGGTCTTCAGACCAGGGCTTTAGAAGTGCGATTGTCCGCCTGCGCGGGCACAAGATCAACATAGCCTAGCGCTTCACGTCTTATGTCTGCTTCAGACAATCGCACTTCAAAAGACCCGGATTTCCAATCCGGGTTGAATTACCCCAGCCACTCAAACATTAGCACGTCGCTTGTGTCCTGCCAATTGAATACAGAGCCATTTTGACCGATCTGCACACGCACATTGGTTAGCGTACAATCACTCGTGACCATGACTTGACGCCCCTCTCGCCGGGCACTGAACGTGACAGTGCTGCTGCCGGGGATTGACACAGTTGCGGTTGCCCCATCTGTCAGGTCAAATAGATGTAACGTTAAATCAGACAAATAGTCATAATCACAGCGGTCTTCGACTGCGCCCATCGGCAGCAGCGTATTTTCGCGGACAAACAGCGGGATCTGCATGAAGCCGACTGTTTCTTTGTACCAGCGTCCGCCTTCCACCGCAGCACCAGTCCAGAAATTGGTCCAGGTGCCCTCGGGCAGATAATATTCAGCGATTCCCTCTTCGTTAAAGACAGGAGCAACCAGCAGCGACTCGCCCAAGAGATACTGACGATCTAGGTAGCGGCAGGCAGGATCGTCAGGATATTCCAGGACCATCGGACGCATCATCGGCCAGCCCTGGTCTGTGACCTCCGCCGCCACTGACGCGAAATACGGCATCAGACGATGGCGCAGCTTCGTGAAGAAGCGCAGGACATCGACGGCCTCTTCGCCGAACAGCCACGGCACCCGGTAGGAATGCGACCCGTGCAGGCGGCTGTGCGACGAAAACAGGCCCAGCGCGACCCAGCGCTTGTACAGCGCGGAGGTAGCAGTACCTTCGAAGCCGCCGATGTCATGGCTCCAGTAGCCGCCGCCGGACAGCAGAAACGACAGGCCCCCGCGCAGGTCTTCAGCCATCGACTCAAAAGTCGCGTCGCAGTCGCCGCCCCAATGCACCGGAAATTTCTGGGAGCACGCGGTCGCCGCCCGGGCAAACAAGACCGCTTCGCCGGGGCCACGCTCTTCTTCGAGCAGCTTGAAGACCGCTTCGTTGTAGAGGTAGGCATAATAATTGTGCATCAGCTCCGGGTCGGAGCCGTCATGGTACACGACATTGGTCGGAATACGCTCCCCGAAGTCTGTCTTAAACGAGTCGACGCCCATGTCCAGCAGCGCTCTCAGCTTGCCGTTGTACCACTGAACAGCTTCGGGATTGGTAAAGTCCACAATCGCCATTCCCGGCTGCCACAGATCGATCTGATAAGGGCTGCCGTCGGCCAGCTTCAGAAAATAGCCATGCTCCGCGCCTTCATCGAACATCGACGACAGCCCAGAGATGTACGGATTGATCCAGACACAGGTCTTTAGGCCCCGCGCTTTAAGCCTCTTTAGCATGGCGGCGGGTTCCGGGAAGGCGTTCTCATCCCAGGTGAAATCCACCCACTGCCGCTCCTTCATCCAGAAGCAGTCGAAGTGGAAGACGCCCAGCGGAATATCACGCTCGAACATGCCGTCGATCTGCTCGGTGACAATCTTTTCGTTGTACTCGGTCATAAACGAAGTCGTCAGCCACAGCCCGAACGACCACGCCGGCAGCTTCGGTGCCCGGCCTGTCAGGGCCGTATACTGGGTCAGCACGTCTTTGGGTGTCGGCCCGCCGAACACATAGTAATCTAATTCTTCGCCGGGCAGGCTGAACTGAACCGACGCCACCCGCTCGGTGCCGATCGCAAAATCCACTTTGCCGGGCGAGTTGACAAAGAGTCCATAGCCCCGGCTGCTCAGATAGAATGGAATATTCTTATAGGATAGCTCCGACCCAGTCCCGCCGTCTTCATTCCAAATCTCAATGTCCTGGCCGTTATGGACCACCGGCCCAAACCGCTCCCCCAGCCCGTAAATCTGTTCGTTCACCCCCAGCGGCAGACGCTGCATCAGATAAGTCTGGTCGCCCTGAAGTTCCATCAGCCCGATCTTACCGCTGGAGGGTCCCGTGAGCGCTTTGCCGTCGACATCTTCAAAGAACATCTGGAACGGCGTCGTTTTCGTGACCCGCAGCCGGGTCCGGCCACTCGTAAAGATCAGCTCGGTATCCGTCTCTTCCAGACACGTGTCCGGCGATTGAAGCGAGTAATCCAGCGGAAACTTGACATCGCCCTTCTTGGAACGCGCGAAATGGACCGCCTGGACCCGAATCACATCCGGCAGCGGCGACGTGATCTTTATCTTCAGCACGACCGCTTCCAGCCGCGAATGCGGACTGGCCTGGTCAGCCACTTGAAGTATCAGCGCCCCCGATTCACTCGTATACTTCAGCAGACGAGCCGCAAGATGCGGCGTCACATTTTCCTGCCACTGCCAATTTCCTTTAGTAAATCTCACTCTGTTATCCTTATCGTTATGTTTTAATATTGATAGAGGACCTCACCCCGTAGCTCCGCTCCGACCCTCTCCTTGTTAAGGAGAGGGTGGAAACTTGTTTCCGGGTGAGGTTCCTATATCTGTGCGCCCTGAGCGTTCAATCGCCGCCGCAGTTCATCAGTGTTTACCTGCCGGGGTGTGACATTCTGCTCCAGACATAGTGCCGCCGCCAGCCCTGCGGCTTCGCCGAAGGCCCGGCAATTCTGCTGGATCCGCACAGCAGCCTGGGCAGCGAAGGTCGCGGAAAGGCAGCGGCCTGCCACCAGTAAGTTCTCGATCCTGACAGGGAGCAGGCAGCGATACGGGATTTCGTGGTAATGGCCCGGCGGCAGATGCTTCATAATCAGCCCGCCTTTGGCCTTCGTGCTATGTATGTCGATTGGATACGAGTTCCGGGCGATGGCATCTGGAAAACGCGCTTCGAGAAGATAATCTTCTTCGGTCAGCGTGTAATCTCCGGTAATGCGCCGGGACTCCCGAATGCCGACCATCGGCGCGATTGTCCCGATATACGAGTTCTCGAAACCGCGCACGAATGTCTTGAAGAACCGGGCAATGCGCCGGATCTTCTGACGCCCCACAGTCTGCGCTTTCGACAAATCCCACGGATCAGTCGCCGACAGACCAGCAATGCGCGGGCAGTTGAACGCCAGTTCCCCAGGGCGACCCAGCATGGAGAAGAACTGCAAATAGCCGAGATCGTCTTCTGCTAATATGCCCTCAGTAATGGCATCGCAGATCAACGGCCCCAGCGGCGTGTTCTTTGCCTCGCCTGTGCCGATTTCAAACAGCGGCGGGCGGGCATAGCAGGTCATACCCAGCTCATCGGCGAGAAACACCACTGCCCGTTCCTGATCAACCCCAGCCAGTGCGAAGCGCAGAGACATCGGCTGGTTATGGCCGTCGTCCGGGTCCCCAATCGCACAGGGCACTCCTGCTCGGAACGCTACGTCGGCATCACCCGTGCAGTCAATCGTGATCTGGGCATGGATTGTCTGCCGCCCGGCTTTGTTCTCGATGACAATTCCCGTCAGCACACCGTTTTCGACAATGGCATCGCTGATATAGGTGTGGTACAGAACCCGCGCCCCCACCTCCGCCAGCAGATCATCGAGCACCAGCGCCAGCGTGACCGGGTTGAACCACAGCAGATCACCGGACTGGTCTGTCGGCGGCGGGTCATACTGAGCGGCCCGGTGCAGGATCGTGTCGTTGATGCCGTGGCTCAGCGACTCCGTCAAAATCTTATTCGGCATCATGGGAGTCACCCACCCCGCCGATTGAGTCCCGCCGAGCTGCCCGAGCTGCTCCACCACCAGCACATCCGCCCCTGCCTGTGCCGCTGCGATAGCCGCAATCACGCCGGCAGTGCCGCCGCCGCAAACAAGAACGCCGCACTCGGCTGCGAGTGGAAGGGTATCAGGCTGATTAGTCATATTGGTTGCTTCCGCCAGCGTCTCAAAAGTGAAATAAACATTCCGCCCAAAAGAAGAATGCACAAAGGCCATTCGCGGATCAATTGGGACAAATAGGTGATCTTTTTGTCTTGCATGAAAGAATCGAGAAAGGCTTCTGCTATTGGCACCACAAGTAAAATCGCTATCCAAATAGCCGCAAGCAGCCCTATCTTGGCGGGAAGTGACTTGTCGACCATTGGAGCAACAACACCATAGGCAGCAGCTACTACAAATACTCCCATCATAACGTAGAAGATTATGCCAAGAACTGGATGGTGCATCAATTTCTCCTCTTTGCCAGCCAGAACCCGGTGTTGAAACACCGGACTAAAAGGGCACAAAGCCCCTCCGGGGCTGAATGCTATCGACAATGGGCTTAATCTTAAAATCTTCAGTGCCGGAGGTACTTCGTGTACTTTTAGCCCGGTGTTTCAACACCGGGCACGTTATATTCCTGCCATCGCCTCACCCATGCCTCGCGACCAACGCCGCCGGGTCCTGCCGATAGAAATCTCGCAGAACGCCATACAATTCGGAATGCGTTTCCTGAAGCGCACGCGGCCTCTCGAAAAAGCTCTCAGTGATGACGGCGAAGAACTCGGCGGCGTTCGTGGCTCCGTAGGGGTCCAGCACGTCCCGCTCACCGGCCTGAGTCCGTTCTACCAAAGATTGATACTCGGCGCTCATCACCCGTGACCAGTTCGCGATCTGTGTGTCATTTTCCAGATAGGGCGCACCGTCCGCGACGCCGTCGCGCATGTCCAGCTTGTGCGCGAACTCATGCAGCACGACATTGTGCCCGGAGTGACTGCCGTGACGGACATCGGCCCAGGAAATGATGACGGGACCCTGCAAAGCAGCCTGCCCGGAAAGCGGCAGGATCTGCTCGGCGAAGACGCCGCGTGTCTCGACCCGGCGTTCGCTGACCAGAAACCCATCGGGGTAGACCAAGATCGTCTCAACATTCGGGTAATAATCGTGATCAAAGCCCAGCACGAGCAGCGAAGCCAGCCCGGCAATAGTGACTTTGATCTCGTCGGTCAATAGCAGCCCATTGCAGCCTTCCCAGCTCTTTTCCGCGATCAAAATGCGCGTGCCGTCTTCAAGCTTCTGCTGGTCAGATGCAGTCAAATGGGGATATAAAGACAGCGCCGATAAATAACGACGCCACTGGGCGGGCATCGGCTGGGCCAGAAGATCCTGCCGGTGACGCGCTTTGGACCAGGGAAACATCATTGCCGCTTTTCCATCGTCTCAGTTTCTCTAGGGCAGCCTGGAATTCCTGCATCGCGGACAATAATTTGCGGCGCATATGGTATGCTAAGGCATGACTGAACGAATGAAGCGGTTTTGGATACGGGAGCCTTTTTGCGGGCTGTCGCATGGACTGGGAGCGGCACTGTCTGTGGTCGCTCTGGTCGTCCTGCTGATCCTCGCGCATGGGAAGCTCTGGCAGACAGTCAGCTTTGCCGTGTTTGGGGTCAGCTTGATCGTGCTGTATACCGCCAGTACCCTCTATCACTCGCTGTGGGTCAAGCCACAGCAGATACTCAAGCTGATGCGCTTCGACCATGTCGCGATCTTTCTGCTGATTGCGGGCACCTACGCCCCTGTCTGTTTGGTGAGTCTGCGCGGGGTGTGGGGATGGAGTCTGTTCGGGGTGGAGTACGGGCTGGCCCTGATCGGCATTGTATGCAGCCTCGTGTGGAAAGGCTTCCCGGATTGGGCCCGGATCGGCATCTATGTGGTGATGGGCTGGCTGATTTTAATCGCCATCGTCCCCGCAAGCCATGTGCTCGGCCCGGCAGGAATCGCCTGGCTCTTCGGCGGCGGCGCGGCCTATTCTATCGGCACAGTCGTGTTCGCGACTGACCGCCCGCACCTCTACCCCGGCAAGTTCAGCGCCCACGATCTCTGGCACATCTTCGTGCTGGCCGGCAGCGCTTGCCACTTCATACTGATGGCCGTAGTTATCGCCCCGATGCTTTAGGAACCTCACCCCGCGACAAGCTACCACCCTCTCCTGGATAAGGCGAGGGGGGTAGCTTGTCGCGGGGTGAGGTTTTTTACAGCGTATCCGACTTCAGATCCAGATATGCTAACTCCTGCGGGGTGAGGGTCATCTCGACGGCAGCGGCGTTGGCGGCGAACTGGTCGGGGGTGAGGCTGGATACTAAGAAAAACAGGCTCATGGACTGGCTGGCAGAAAAAGCGAGGGCGATCTGTGCGACTGTCAGGCCTTTGGCAGAGGCTAACACACGGGCGCGGTCGAGGCGCTGGAAGTTTGTCTCGCCGCAGTAGCACTTGATGCATATCTGGGCGAAGTAGTTGTCTTTGGGAAACGTGTCTAGATTGTCCCGGTGGTAAATGTCGGCGAAGAAGCCGCCGGCCATGCTGGACCAGGGCATGACCGCAATGCCAGCCTCGGCGTAGTAATCACGCGATGCCTGACCCTGTGGCCCGCTGATGCTGATGCAGTTATCCCATGGCGGCGCATACATTTCAGCCAGGCTGTAGTTCGGGCTGGTAACGGCAAAGGGAATGAGGCCGTTGGCTTCGGCGTAGTCGTTGGCTTCTCGAATGCGATCCGCAGACCAGTTGGAGCCGCCGAACGCGCCGATTCGGCCTGCTTTCTGGTGAGCGTTCAGGGCCTCCACAATCGGGCCGACCGGGGCCGAGGGGTCATCCCGGTGCAGGACATAAAGATCGAAATAGTCCAAACCCTGACGCTGCATGGACTCGCGCATATCCGAGTCGATGTCTTCCGGTGTCACCCGGTTTTTCCCGCCGTAAGGGTGTGCGCCTTTAGCAAGAATTACTACCTGGTCTTGGACACCGCGATCGAGCACCCAGCGGCCTAATGTCTTTTCATTGCCCTCGCCATAGATATGAGCCGTGTCAAACGTGTTGATCCCATGCTCCATTGCAAGGTCGAGCAGGGCAAACGCCTGCTCGGGCTTGCTCGGATCAAAGACCGTGTTTGCAGTTCCCTGGACGAGACGCGAGACCGGCTTCGTGACACCGGGGATGTTGCCGTAGCGCATAAGTATTCTCCTAGGAATGGACAAGTAGGCTTGACTCCCCCAGAATTGGGGGCTGGGGGGCGTCGATCTTCCGAACGAACCGGTTAATCCGGTGCAGTGCTTCTTCAATTTTTGCAAGGCTGGTCGCATACGAGCAGCGGATATGCCCCTCGCCGCCCAGACCGAACGCCGTGCCGGGAACAACGGCGACATGCTCCTCGAACAGCAGCCGCTCGGCAAACTCTTCCGAAGTCAGCCCTGTCCGGCGAATGCTTGGGAAGGCATAGAATGCCCCCTGGGGTAGATGGCAGTCGAGTCCCGCCTGATTAAGCCCGTCGACGATCAAGCGGCGGCGCTGGTTGTACTGACCGACCATGTCCCGCACAGCAGGCTCCCCGCTCTTCAGCGCTTCAATCGCGGCCTTCTGACCCGTCGTCGGAGCACACATGATCGTATAGGTATGGATTTTGAGCAGCGCGGCCAGGATCGGCGCGGGGGCACAGACATAGCCCAGCCGCCAGCCGGTCATGGCATAGGCTTTGGAAAAGCCGTTCAGCAGAATAGTCCGCTCCCGTGCGCCGGGCAGCGAGGCGACGCTAACATGAACGCCATCATAAGTCAGCCGGTCGTAGATCTCGTCGCTGACCAGATATAGGTTGTGGCGGACGGCGAAATCAACAATCTCCTGAAGCTGCGGGCGCGGGATGATCGCCCCGGTCGGGTTCGACGGGTACCCCAGCACAATCGCCCGTGTGCGCGGGGTCAGAGCCGCTTCCAATTGATCGACAGTCACCCGGAATTCGTTTTCCATCGTCGTCGCGATCCCGACAGGCACCCCGCCGGCGAGGCTCACGCAGGGCTTGTACGAAACATAACATGGTTCCGGGACTAAGACTTCGTCGCCGGGGTCTAAGATAGCCCGCATCGCGAGGTCCATGCCCTCGGAGACGCCGACCGTTACCAGCACTTCGTTCTCGGCATTATAGCGCAGGCCGTAGAGCAGGTTCATCTGGTGTGCGATCAGTTCCCGCAGCTCCAAGATGCCTAGGTTGCTGGTGTACGTCGTCTGCCCCCGCTCCAACGAATAGATGGCGGCTTCGCGGACCGCCCAGGGCGTCGCAAAGTCCGGCTCACCGATCGACAGCGAGATGACATCTTCCATCTGCGCGGCAATATCGAAAAACCGCCGGATACCCGACTGTGGCAACTCACGCACGATGCGCGACAGTGGGAGATTAAGAGTGGGGAAATTGGAATTAGCTTCGCTGCTCATAGAGGAATCTCATATACCCGCCCTGAACGGCGGGACTCGCTGTCTTAAAGACCAGGGGTTCAGCCCTAAGATGAGTTTAGGGCGAGACAATCAACCGCTGATCGCCTTCTATCTCGACAAACAGGTCCTGGTCTTCTTTGTAGCGGCGCAGCAGAAAATGCGTATCGGTGGCCGTGACACCTTCGAGTACAGACAGCTTCTCAGCCACGAAACGGCCCACTTCGCGGATATGCTTTCCCTCGACAACCACTCTCAAATCGCTGCCGCCAGAGACGAGCCAGACTGAGTGGACTTCCGGGTACCGGTACAGCCGCTCGGCAACGGCATCGAAGCCGACTTCGCGAGCAGGCAGAACTTTGACGTCGATAAACGCGAAGACTTTCTCGACACCGGCTTTTTCCCAGTCGATGATGGTCTTGTAATGCTTGATGATCCCGCGCCGCTCATAGTCGGCAATCGCCGTGCGAATCTCCCCGACATCGCGCCCGGTCAAAGTCGCGATGGTTTCCGGGGACGTTCGGGCATCGCGGGCCAAAATCGTCAAAATCTCATCCGGCTGATTACTGTTATCCGGCTGGCTCATAGTGGGGTTAGTATGGCACGGGCAGCGAGAGGTTGTCAAGGGAACTGCCGGGTAGTGGCTATGGGTATGAGCAGTGGGTATGAAACCCACGGCAGGTAAGTGCAGACGCCCTTCGGGCTATGGATTCGGACTCTTCAGCCCGAAGGGCGTCTGCTTTTCAATGCCGTGGGTTTCATACCCACGGTTCCAAAGGCCTTCTCATCCTAAAGAGCATAGTTCAGCTTCGCGCCATCCGGGAACCACTTCGCCCGGCCATCAGCAAAGACATAATAATCGCCTCCGGCATGGCGTCCAGGATGCGGCAGCGACTGGCCGGTATCCGACGTATTCTTAAGACCTGATGTACTCTCGAAGAGCACGACAGTCGTTGCCGGGTCCTTGATGCTGCCGAGTTTGACGCCGGACAACGCACGGTTGAAGGCATAATTCCATCGCTGCCCTTCCGGAGCCATCGGGTCCCGGAACAACTCGGCTGCATGAAAGTTTGGGTCCTTGACACCGGCCCACTGAGGCAGAAGCGCATCGACCCAGCCATCCGCAGCCGGCAGGTAGTCGTCGTGTGCCTCTGCGTACATGATGAGCGCGAGGCCGATCTGACGCAGGTTGGAGAGCGAGACAATGTCTTTGGCATGGTTCTTCATCACTTCAAAATCTTGGGGACTCGTCTTCTGGTAGCTCAGCAGCATCTCCAGCCGAGGAACTCCGCCGCCGCCAGTCGGAGTGGTGACAATCTTGATCAAAAACGCCTTGTCCAGTGCAGTACCGGGCGGCTGAGCATGGACAAGGACTGTCTTGAGATCGGCTGGATCAGGGCCGATTACCGAGAATTGATAGCCTGAGTGCCCATGAGAGTCCATAAAAAATACGCTGACACAGGTCAGCAGCGGACTGACACCGTCTTCTGATGCATGGGACAGCGAAGCGGAAGTATCTGCGAACAGCGTATCAAACTGCGTGAATGGGAGCCCGTTCTGAGCATCCGCCGAGAGCAGAGCATATTGACTGGTCAGGTCATGCCGGACACGTGCAGACAAGAAAGCCCGCACCGTATCCGATGGCGACAGGGCCGGACTTGCCGGATCGCCTGCTGCGAAAACTGCTCTGCCTGCCACCATTAACAAACCGGCACCAAAGCCGACCAGAAACTGACGTCGCGTGTTCATCTTCTGCTTCTCCTGTTCTCTTTTTTGGTTCTCTATTTCCCGTTTAGCTTATATGACAGCGCCGTGCCATCAGCGAACCACTGAACGTGGCCGTCGGCGGTGACATAATCGGTGCCGCTGATATGACGTCCAGGCATAGGAACCGATTGGCCTGTGTCGGAAGCATTTTTGACACCCAGGCTGCTTTCAAACAGCAAAACCGTGTGAGCCGGGTAGTCAAGTGCGGCAAGCGGCTGATGGGAGAGCGCACGATTATAAGCATAGCTCCATGTCTGACTGTCGGGGGAAGACGGGTCGTGGAAGATCGCTTCACTCTTCACATAGGGCATGATCTCGTCTACCCAGGTCGCCGCATCAGGCATCGTCTCGTCATGGCCCTGCGCGTACTGGATAATGCCCAGCGCGATCTGCTTCAAGTTGGATTGACTGACGGTTTGCTGAATGTTCCTGACAGCTTTACGTGTGATGAAGGACCCCGTTCTTTTCCCGGCAACGCGCCAAGCGCCGCCTGCGTTCGGGTCCGCCGTCGTCGCGATTCTTATTGTCTTGACCGTGGACAGCGGCCTTCCAACCTGATACGCTCGCACGAGAACAACCGTCGGATCGTCTTCGGACGCACTCAGGACACGGAACTTGAAGTGAAGGGTATTGTGGAAGTCCAGCAGTAGGGCGATGAGAGGCAGCGCATCCGCCGACGTTTGTGCCGTAGGGCCTAACACCTGCTTGAGCAGGTCGGGCACCTGGCTGAACGGCAGCACTTCCTGCGTCCCAGAAGAAAGCAGGGCATAGGCAGCGGCATACTTGCCGTCGGTCCGGTCCGCGAGGAACTGCCGGACAACCGCCGCTGCGGGCGTGTCAGGGGCAGTCGGCGGGTCAGCATTCGCCGGGGACGGCAGCAGGAAAGCCAGCAGAAGACCGGCAGCAGCGCACAAAGAAAATCGGGTCATGGTTTGCCTCCAAAGATAGTAGTGCTTGCTATAACGAAAATATAAGCCGTTTCGTTTCGGCTCATAGTAGGATTAGTATGGCACGGTTAGCGAGAGGCTGTCACTTTGCTGCAGATAGGAGTAATAGAGAATGTTACTGCTGAACAAGCAGTACAAGATCAGCGCTTTTTCCGCCAGACCCAGTGCGACAAATGCCAGCAGAGGCAGCACGAGGATACAAACAGCGGCTAGAGCCTGTTATGCACTTTGTAGGCTTGTTTGGTCTGATTTGCCCCTGGCGCGGCTGAATTTAGAGTATTTCGGCCAGCAACCCGCGTTATTCGG
>JBPBQB010000015.1:0-41179 GCA_050954545.1 Janthinobacterium lividum
TAGCCACCGGCATTTTTCTCGCGTTCGTGATCGCCGTGGCGCTGAATATCTCGATTCCCTATCACCAGAGCGCCAACACGATGGACTCTTATCTCGAGCAGTACAGCCCGCTGACTTTCTGGAATGACTACGCCCCTCATATGAGTCCGACAGGGTCTCAAAGTCTCCAGCAGACCTGGCAGATGCCGGTCGGCCTCGGGCTGGGCGTCGTGGTCACCCTGCTGCTGATCTTTATGCGGGCCACTTTTTTCTGGTGGCCGCTGCATCCGCTTGGCTACGCGCTCGCCGGATCGTGGACCACAGTGATTTTCTGGTTCCCCTGCTTGATCGCCTGGATCTGCAAAACGCTGTCGCTGCGTTATGGCGGCCTGTCGTTCTTTACCAAAGCGCGTCCGTTTTTTCTCGGCATGATCATGGGCGAGTTCTGCTTCGCCGTGCTTGCCGTACTCCTGCATATGCTGTTTAAGACGACCCCGCCGGCCTTTCCCTGGACGTAGGCATAATTCAGGCACCGACGTAAATGCCCTGGTCTGGAAGACCGGGGCTTTAGAAAAGCAAAATGTCTCTCCGAGACGAAAGACTGTTACAGGTTGATGTTACGCAGATGCGCTACGGAACAAGATGCCACGGAACAAGATGCCACGGAATAAATTCCGAGGCTCAGAAAAGCCCATCGTCCAGGGGACGGAAGAAAGAATAGCTCAAAGCTTTCTTACTCTTTTATATTGTGTCGCTGCGACACTGGGCACTTTCCAGCCTCGGAATTTATTCCGTGGCGCATCTGCCTAGCATCAGTTACTGATTGGTTTCCTGCGTCCGCGAAGCGGACATTCTGCACTTCTAAAGCCCCGGTCTTCCAGACCGGGGAAGCAAGGACAAGAAGCCCACCGGACTTACCAATACTATGATTTCAAGATCAACAAAATATTTCGCGGCTGCAATCTGTCTCCTGCTGTCCGTGGGGGCGCAGGCTGCGCCGGAGCAGGCCCGGAGCGCTGACAGCTTTGTCGACAGCATAGGAGTCAACACGCACTGGAACTATCCCGATACGCCTTACGGCTCTGAATATGCCCGCGTGAAGCAGCTTATAGTCGCCAGTGGTATCCGGCACGTCCGGGGAGAGTTCAGCCGCGCTCGTGATCTGGCGGCATCCGGCATCACCACGATGGTGTGTCTCGGTCCAGGGCATAATGAAGACGGCAGCCTCGACACCGTGCGTAAGTTCCAGACTCAGGTGAAGGCGGCGAACGCAGGCGGCATCAACGCCGTGGACTGGGTGGAAGGACCGAACGAGCCGGACTTATTCTGGCAAAAATCCGAGAACGGCGACGCCCACGGTTACGGCGCAATCACCTACCAGGGGCAGGGCTACGCCCAGGGCGACCAAGGCATCATTCAGGGAGTGATGGCGTTCCAGAAAGATTTGTATACGGTCTTCAAGGCCGATCCTGCCACGGCTTCGCTGAAGATCATCGGCCCGGCATTAGGCAAGACCTACGGCTACGATGTCAAATCGCCTTATGGAGTCGGCACGCTGTCTCACTATGTCGATTACGGCAATTTCCATCCGTACCCCGGCGGCAATCCGTTCAGCGACCGCGCAGGCTATGATACTTTAAGCTGGTATATCGGGCATGGAACGCAGCCTTCGGCGAACATGGATGAGTTCCCGTATGCCTTCGATGTTTACGCGCCCCCGTTCGCGCCCCAGCCGATGGCCTGCTCGGAGTCCGGCTATTCGACATTCACGAACGGGCAGACAGAAGCGGTCCAGGCCAAATATATCCCGCGCCTCTTCTGCGAATACTTTTTGCATCAGATCAAGCGCACTTATCTGTATGAGTTTTTGGATGCGTTCGACAACAAAAGCGACCGCGACTCAAACTTCGGGCTGGTCCGGCACGACCTATCTCCGAAGCCGTCTTATTCTGCCGTCAAAAATCTTCTTTCTTTGCTTTCAGACAAGGGCGCAGCCGCTTTTCAGCCGAAGAAGCTGGATTACACGCTTGCGGTCAGTCCGGTGCTGGGATACAAAGAACCCGGCTCGGGCCAGGCAGTCAATTATGACCGGACACAGTATGTCCATCATCTGCTGCTTCAGAAGCGCAGCGGCGACTTTTTCCTGGTGCTCTGGCATGAAATCTCGGATGAAGACGGCGGGGTCGACCCGCACCGGGTTGTCACACCCCCGGCCATGCCGACGATCCTTACCCTGCCGACATCGATCAAGTCGGCGACAGTCTTTGTCCCGAACAACAGCATGACCGGCAGCCCCATGCCGATACGCAATAATCACATTCAGCTCAGCGTTCCGGATGAGTTGATGATTGTTCGCTTGAGCAATCACTGAGTAAGCCGGCCAATTATTTACCAGGGCTTCTTACCGAGGGGGAGATACAGGTACAAGGGAAGTACAACTATCCTGAATTGAAAACGGGACAACAAAGCAGATAACTTCCGTATGTACATTCCTGAGCATTTCCAGGTCGAAGATCAAACGGAGCTTTTTGGGCTGATGCGCCAAAACAGCTTTGCGACTCTTATCACGAGTGGCACTTCGCTGGCCGCGAGTCATCTTCCTTTCCACATTGACGAAAGCGCCGGGGCATTTGGGACACTGAGGTCTCATCTTGCAAGAGCCAATCCTCAGTGGAAAGAGTTCTCGGCGGCTCAGGAAGCGCTGGTGATCTTTCAGGGCCCGCATGCCTATGTTTCGCCGTCTCTGTATGTCTCGCCGAATCTGGTGCCGACCTGGAACTATGTGGTCGTCCACGCCTACGGGTACCCGGAAATCGTCGGGGATGACGAGCTGCTGGAGACCTTAAGACTGACGGCAGCGGACAATGAAAATACCCGTGAGCAGCCCTGGACTTTAGAGGATCTGCCGCTGGACCTCACTTTAAAGATGCTTAGAGCGATTGTGGGCTTCAAGATCACGATCACCCGTCTCGAAGGCAAATACAAAATGAGCCAGAACCGGTCTCAAGCGGACCAGCTCAGCCTCATCGACGGCCTGACTCAGTCAGGAGGCGAACTCGAAGGAGAGTCCGCACGCTGGATGAAGGCAAATATTCCCAAATAATATCTGTTAGGAGACCATTTATGTATCGTTTTCGTTTCAAGACTTCCTACTTAGCCTGCGGCGCACTGCTGGCACTTGCTGCCGGGGCACGGGCCCAGAATGCCCCGCCGCCGTTTGCGCTGCACGACGGCGACCGGGTCGTCTTTTACGGCGACAGCATTACGGAGCAAAGGCTCTACACGACCTTTACGGAAAATTATATCGTCACGCGCTTTCCGCATCTTCAGGTCAGCTTCGTTCATTCCGGCTGGGGCGGCGACCGGGTAACCGGCGGCGGGGGCGGTCCCATCGACTTGCGGCTGAAACGTGATGTCATCGCCTACAAGCCGACTGTCATGACCATCATGCTCGGCATGAATGATGGCGGCTACCATGCGTTCGACCAGAACACCTCAGACACCTATACTCAGGGCTACACCCATATTATCGACACGGTTCAGAGTGCGCTGCCCGGCATTCGCATCACTCTGATCGAGCCTTCGCCGTTTGATGATGTCACTCGCCCGCCGCAATTCGATGGCGGCTATAATGGCGTGCTGATGCGCTACGCCCAGTTTGTAAAAGACACGGCAGCGAAAGACCATTTTGGCGTGGCAGACTTCAACACGCCCGTAGACGCGATGCTCACCAAAGCAAACGCTGCGGACCCGACCACGGCTCAGAAGATCCTTCCAGACCGGGTTCACCCCAGCCCCGGCGGTCATCTTGTCATGGCCGAAGCCCTGCTCCAATCATGGAACGCCCCGTCTACAGTCACAGATGTCGAGATCAACGCCCCAGCTAAACGGGTCGTCCATGCGGTGAACAGCCAGGTGACTGCGATGGCAAAGTCAGGCAGTACTTTCACCTGGACCCAGAACGATGGTGCCCTGCCCTTCCCGCTTCCCCCGGGTGATCCGCTCGTGGCACTCGCACTGAAATCCTCCGACTTCATCAGCGCTATGGATCAGGAAAACCTCCGCGTGGATGGCCTGACTCCTACGGGGCACTATTCGCTGAAGATAGACGGCGAGGATGTGGGCGAGTTCACCGGCACAGAACTGGCATCGGGAGTCAACCTCGCCACGTTGCAGACACCGATGGCGGCCCAGGCAGCCCAGGTAGCCGGGCTGACCGGCAAGCACGACGACCAGCATTCCTTCCGCTGGCGGGTGATCCAGGTCCCTTTGCAGGATGACGCGAACGATGCCGTCCGGCAGGCGGTCCCGCCGCTTCTGACTGCACTAGACTCCGAAGAAGCCGTCACGGTCGCCCAGCAGCATGCCGCCGCCCAGCCTGTGCCGCATCACTACGAGATCGGCCCGATCATTCCTGGTCCGACAGGGCCGAACCTGGCACTCAACAAGCCCTATGTCACCAGTTCTCCAAACAAATATAACTTCGGGATGAACGCGCTGACAGATGGTTCCTGGGATGCCAACGGCCAGCACACGTTCGCCACCGATGACTCCGACACGTTCCCCAAAACTGCGACCGTCGATTTGGGGGCAGCGGCAAAGCTGGGCGCGGTCCGAGTTGGCGTGCCACCCTTCGGCTCGACAGAGACGATCCAGGTCTCAGTCAGTGCAGACGGGCAGAACTTTACTCCTGTCGGCACTTATGTCTTCACCCAGCGGCGTGAAGAGCGGCACCTTTACAGGTTCGCCCCGATTATGGCGCGTTTTGTCCGCCTAACCTACCCCGACCACTACAGCGCGGAAGCCGACTACTCGAACAAGTTTGCGTTCACCAGTGAAGTCGAAGCCTACGCGCCTTGATGAACCGCATTGTAAGGCATTGCTGCTTCATTAATCCTTAATCCTGGAACCGGCACTTCAGTGCCGGTTCCTATCTCCGGGTCGGTTCCGATTTATGCAGCAACATGGTTCAGAAAGACCAATTCATGCCCCGCTCTAAACACACCGCACTCTTCATGACACTTGCGTCTACGCTTCTTGCGCCCATCGCAATCGCGGCCACGCCGATGCCGCCGACTGTCGACCCAACCTACGGCCTGCCGCTGCCGATACAGGCAGCAGTGCCTGCTGCTTCTAAGTCGGCATCTCAGTGGATCTGGGCGGCGAATACATCTGAGAATCAGACCGTTTATCTGCGGCGCACGTTTGCTCTGGACTCAGTCCCTAAAACGGCTACACTCTACCTCACCGCCGATGACTTTTTCACACTCTTTGTCAACGGCAAGCAGGTCGATCAATCGGTGCCGGACCCGATGGACATCAATGTCTGGCAGCATGTCCATGTCATCAATATCGCGCCGTACTTGAACGCCGGTAGAAACGTGCTGGCAGCCCGTGCCCTCAATGCCGCCGGTGCGGCAGGCTTCATCGCCCGGCTGGAAATGCCGGGTCAGGCAGCAATCGAAACCGATCCAAGCTGGAAGCTCTCAGCAGCCGCACCGGCCGATGACTGGACGGGAACATCCTTTGATGACGGCGGCTGGCAGGGCGCGACCGTGATTGCACCCCTGACCGGCGGACCGTGGGCAGGCGCGGGCGGCTTGTCGGGCTGGCCGGGTTACGAGATGGCGACAGCCCCTTATCTCGCGCATATCACTCTGCCGTTTGCGGCTGTCACCGATGTCCATCCCGGCGGCGGGCAGATCGCCGGGGCTGATGGCCTGAAGGGTCACACGAAGGCCGTGCTGACAGTCACGCCGTCACCGACAGGCGCGGCTGACCCGCCGAGCCTCCTACTCGATTTCGGCAAAGAGATCGCCGGGCGCATCCGAATCGAGCCGCTGACCGGGGGAACAGTTATCGCGGCGACGGGCGAATCCGATGATGAAGCCCTGAAATCGCCCTGGGGCGGCCCGCATTCGCTGACCCTGACGCCGGGGAATGATGCTTTCACTCCGTACAGCGCCTTTCGGTACGTCCATCTCACGTTTCCCGCCGGGACAGCACCAGGCCAGGTTCGTATCCACGTCGCCGTCGACCACAAATATTATCCCGTGCAGTATAAAGGTACTTTTGCCTGCTCCGACCCACTGCTGACAAAGCTCTGGTACACGGGCGCGTATACCGCCCATCTCTGTATGCAGGAGGACATCTGGGATGCTCCTAAACGGGACCGGGCACGCTGGATCGGCGACCTCCATGTCTCCGGCGAAGTCATCAATGACGTCTTCGCAGACAAGTTCTTGATGGAACAGACGATGACTCGCCTGCGTGATGATGCTCAGGGCGGACGGCCCGATACCGAGCTTCCAGTCGACCATGTCAACGGCATCCCCGGCTACTCCTGCGCCTGGATCTGCTGTCTTGCCGACTTCCACCGGCACATCGGCGACTATGTTTATCTGAACAAGCAGCACGACCGGCTGATTACGCTCCTGGAATACATGAAAGGCGAGCTGGATGAGAACAATCTGTTCGCGGACAAGCTCGGCAAATGGCCTTATGTCGACTGGTCACCAGGGTTCGACGGCGATCATCCGCTGGCTCGGGCCACGACCCAGCTCTTCTATGTCAAAGCCGCACGGGAAGCCGTATTCCTGCTGGGGGAAATGAACGACAAGCCCAGCGCCGACAAATACGCAGCCTGGGCAGATGCTCTCACTGCTGCTGCGCGTCAGTACTTGCCGGACTCCGCCACGAACACCTACAGCAACCGGCTTCAGGAGAACGCGATGGCAGTCTACTCGGGCGTCGCCACTCCGGCCCAGCAGGCAGCCATTTACAGCACAGTTCTTACACCGGACAGTCCTTCCTGGGACAAATCAGGGAAACTGCTCGGCAACAACCCGGTGCTGTCGCCGTACTACGGCAATTATATCATTGCCGCGATGAGTCAGACCGGCCACACCGCCGATACTATGCGTGTCCTGCGGGACTGTTGGGGGGGAATGCTGGCGGAAGGCGCGACGACATTCTGGGAAGGCTACGACCCGAAATGGCCGAAAGCGCATTTTCATGAGTTCCTGCAGGCAGACAACGCTACTGGAACGAATGCCAGCCTCTGCCACGGCTGGTCGGCAGGCCCGACAAGCTGGCTGACTGACCACGTTCTGGGTGTTCAGCCCACAAGCGGCGGGTTCAGGACTGCTGAGATCGTCCCTGACCTCGGCGACCTCGCCTGGGCGGAGGGGGATGTACCGACCCCACAGGGTCTGCTTCATGTCCGTGCCGCGAAGAATGGCGCGAAGATGACAGTGAACTTGATCGTGCCGCCGGGCGTGTCTGCGCTAGTCGGTGTCCCTGGCTCGACGGTGACAGTAAACGAGCATTCGGCGAAGTCGCCGCAACTGGCCGCCGGCCGTGCGTTTGTTCCCCTCACAGCAGGCAAGTACACACTCGTTTCCGGCAGGTGACAACTCCAAGCCCATAAATGGGTTGGCTTCTACGCTTTCCCGGAAGCGAGGCTCTGTTGTCCCAGAGCCAATATGTTGATAGCGGCATTGGTATCGCGGTCTACGGAAAGTCCGCACATCGGACACAGATGCCACCGATCCGATAACTTCTTCTTGGTGCGGCCCTCCAGCCCGTCCGGGCGGTAGCCGCACCCAGAACAATCCTGCGAAGTATAAGCAGGATTGATGGCGAGTATCTCACGACCAGCACTTTCAGCCTTCGACGTGAGAACCAAGCGAAACTGTGACCACGCGGCGTCACTGATACTTTTGGCAAGGCTATGGTTCTTGACCATACCTTTGATGTTTAGTTTTTCGACAGCAATGACGCCGAAGCGGTTGACGATGCGCCGTGCGTTCTGATGGCAGAAATCATGGCGACGATTGCGGATACGCTCATGGATACGAGAGATGACCTTACGGGCTTTCTTGCGCTCACGGCTCCTGCGCTTTTGCTTTGCGAGTTTGCGGTTTGCTTTGGCAAGAGCCTTCTCTTCTTTGCGGAAGAAGCGCGGGTTCTCGATAAACTCGCTATTGGACAAAGCGGCAAATGTTTTGAGGCCAACATCAATGCCAATGGCTTCCTCGGAAGGCGGCAGGTGTTCGGCTTCAATCTCCTGGCAGAGACAGGCAAACCACTTGCCGTTGATTCGATGCACCGTGCAGGTCTTAAGTTCGCCCCACGGCCTGCGGTGAAGTTTGGCTTTCACCTGCCCGATTTTGGCAAGGCGAAGGGTGCTGTCCCTGACCTTGAAACTGTCGTTCTGCGTAAACGTGATGCTGTCGTATTGGCCTAGTCCCTTGAAGCGCGGGAAGCCTGGGGTTTCTCCTTTGGCAACCCTCTCGAAGAACGCCTTGAACGCGAGGTCTACACGGTGAACCACATCTTGCAGGACTTGGCTGTAAACGGCTTTGAGTTCAGGGTGGTCTTTCTTCCACTGCGGCAGATAGGCTTGCTGAGCGTATCGGCTTACGGAGACTTGAGCGGTGTCGTACTGGAACTTTCTGTCGTTGACCAGGCTGTTGTAGACCAGGCGGCAGGTTTCAAGGGTCGTTTCTAACTCGCGCTCCTGCGCCCTGTCGGGATAGAGCCTAATTTTTAGACAAGAGCGGTTCACGGAATTATAATACCTGAAACTGTTAGGTTTTTACATTTTCTCGCGATACAAATAGGGGGTGTCGGTATTTATCGTCCTCAGAAGGACGATGCGCTATCCATCCCGTCCCATAAATGGGAGGGACCTCCGCACCTTTCGTTAAACACCAGACGCAGCCATAAACGAAACCCGTCCTTAAGGATGGGTTTCGTTGGGGTATACTTGGCATAGTGTCACTTTGGGGAAACTCATGCCAGAAAGAAACGAAGGCTCATGCCTATCCCGATCAGTCCCGAAATCACGCAGGGCCCACAGATAACACGGATCGACCACGCGATGGCCTGCCTGCCCGAGCATATCTATCGACCACTCGCAGACCTGACCGCCGAAGCCTGGGTGACATCTGAGCCGGTACCGTTCGCGGACCGTCAGGCAGGGACACGTCAAGAAGTCAAAAAAGGCAATGTCTGGGGAAAGCTCTGGGACTGTGCCTGGTTCCATTTCACTGGGACTGTTCCAAGTGAGGCGAATGGAGAGAAGATCGTCCTGCTGATCGATCTGAACGGCGAAGGCTGCGTTGTCGATGGCGACGGGACTCCGGTGCAGGGACTGACCGCGATCCGGTCCGGCTTCGATTATTCGCTGGGCCGTCCCGGCAAGCATGTCGTGCCGTTCGCCGACCACGCTCAGGGCGGCGATACTGTCGATCTGTGGGTAGACGCCGGCAACAACGACCTGTTCGGCGGGCTGCCGGAAGGCGGCGCACTGGCGGAAGCATCTATCGCCATCCGGCGCGATGAAGTCCAGGCGCTCTGTTTCGACTTTCAGGTGCTGCGGGAGCTGCTGGAGTTCCTGCCCAAGAACAAAGCCCGGTACGCTCGTGTCCTTCAGGCGCTTTACGATGTCGCTTTAAGTCTGCCCCAGCGCGGCGCTCCGACCGATGAACAAGTGGCGGCGGCACGGGCACGGCTGGCGCCTGAGCTTGCCCGGCGGGGCGGCGACCCGGCCCTGACTGTCAGCGCGGTCGGCCACGCGCATATCGATCTTGCCTGGCTCTGGCCGCTGCGCGAGACGATCCGCAAAGGTGCCCGGACATTCTCGACGGCATTGCGGATGATGGAACGGTATCCCGATTATGTCTTCGGAGCCAGCCAGCCGCAGCTTTACCAATGGATGAAAGACTATTATCCCAGCCTGTATTCTCAGATCAAAGCCCGTGTCGCGGAAGGACGCTGGGAAGTCCAGGGCGCGATGTGGGTCGAGCCGGATGCGAATATCCCCTCGGGCGAAGCGCTTGTTCGGCAGATACTGTACGGCAAGCGGTTCTTCCGAGACGAGTTTGGGGTCGATGTCACCAATCTCTGGATGCCCGATGTCTTCGGCTACTCGGGCAGCCTGCCGCAGATATTGAAAGCCGCCGGGCTGTCCACGTTCCTGACTCAGAAGCTGTCGTGGAGCGAGGTGAACACGTTCCCGCATCACACGTTCCACTGGGAAGGCATCGACGGCAGCCGGGTGCTTGTCCACATGCCGCCGGAAGGCACGTATAACAGCTCGGCAGCGCCGCGCGCGATTGCACGGGCCGAAGAAAACTTCCTCGACAAAGCCGTATCCGACCGCGTCCTTGTTTTGTTCGGCATCGGCGATGGCGGGGGCGGGCCGGGTGAGGAGCATTTGGAGCGGCTGGCACGGGAGAAAGATTTGCAGGGATTGGCTCCTGTGGTGCAGGAGCCGGCGGCGGCGTTCTTCGACCATCTCCTGCTCCATGCCGAGAACTACCCGGTCTGGCGCGGTGAGCTTTATTTAGAAAAGCATCAAGGCACACTCACGACACAGGCGCGTAACAAGCGTTTCAACCGGCAGCTTGAAATCGCCCTGCGGGAGCTTGAGCTGTCTGCTGTCCGCGCGATGCTGTCCTCGTCTGCCCCCTACCCTTCGGCGGCGCTGGACCGGATCTGGAAAGAGATGCTGCTGCTTCAGTTCCACGACATCCTGCCGGGTTCGTCCATTACGCGGGTTTATGATGAATCCCGCCCCCGCTATGCTGCCCTGCTGGCGGAAGTGGCCGAGCTGACAGCAGCGTCGGATCGGGCTTCGCTGGGCACAGGCGAGTCGACTCTTGCGCTCAATTCGCTTTCCTGGGACCGGGAAGAATGGCTGAATGTCGATGGGCAGTGGCGCTTCGTTTCTGTTCCTGCCTTCGGCACAGCCGTCATTGCAGACACGTCCGAAACATCCAGCGCCACTGTTTCAGCATCGAAGCACGCCCTGGAAAACGAAGCTCTGCGCGTGGAGTTTGGCGAAGCGGGTGACTTAATTTCTCTGTACGATAAACTAAATAATCGCGAGACGCTCAAGATTGGCGAGATCGGCAATGCGCTGACTGTCTACGAAGATTTCGGCGACGCCTGGGACTTTTCCTCAGATTATGCGTCTGTCCCATCCCTGAGCTGCCCGCTGACCGCATCGGAAGCGTGGATCGATGGACCGAAAGCAGTCCTCAAACAGACACGCCGCTGCGGGGACTCGACCATTACGCAGGAGATTAGCCTTACTGCGGGAAACAAGCATCTGGAATTTGCGACTCATGTCGACTGGCGCGAGAACAACCGAATGCTGCGGACTTATTTCCCGGTGGCTGTCAATGCCGAGGTCGCCCGGTGCGAGATCCAGTTCGGCAATATCGCCCGGCCTACGACTAGCAACACGACCTGGGAGACGGCCAAGTTCGAGGTCTGCGGCCATAAATGGGTGGATGTCTCTGAAGAAAGCTACGGGGTCGCCCTGCTGAACGACTGCAAGTACGGTCATAGTGTCCAGAACGGAGCACTGGGTTTGACTCTCCTGCGCTCACCGTCGCACCCGGACCCGACGGCGGATCGTGCCGAGCACGACTTTACCTACGCTCTCCTGCCACACGCGGGTGACTACGTTTCGGGGGAAGTTGTCCGCGAGGCTTACGCTCTGAACATCCCCCTGCGGGTCGCTTCGGGGTCAGCTTCTCAGATGCCGCTGTTGAGCGTGGAAGGGAACGGGGTTATTGTTGAGGCCATCAAAAAAGCGGAAGACTGCGATGCTGTTGTCGTGCGTCTGTACGAAGCGCATGGCGCGTCGACTCAAGCAGCTTTACGCTTCGGCTTCCCCGTTCGCTCGGTGTCCCGCATCGACTTGATGGAAGAAAATCTATCAATAGTAGAAGTTGCTGGTGACACGGCAGTTCTGCTGTTTTCACCGTTTGAGATTGTAACGCTGCTCGTGGAACCCCTTTCAATACTCTGAAGGAAGCCCCCCCGCCCCCAATTCTGGGGGAGCCGGAAAAGAACCCAGAGGGGCTGCTGCTACTTCCCCTCCTGTCCCCCAGAATTGGGGGCTAGGGGGCCTCTAACATCCCTATGCAATCCGCCGGGCGAGGAGCAGGCAGATGTCGTCGTGCTGCCGGCCGCCGGCCCAAGTCAAGGCTTGTCCGACCACAGCCTCCTCGGCTTCGGCAAGGGTGCGGTCGGTGTCAGCCGTTTCTTCAGTCAGCGCTCGGGCGAGGCCATCGAGACCAAAATACTCGCCGTGGCGCATTCGGCCTTCTGAGTCCGGCGCAGGCGGGCGGCGCGATTCAGTGATGCCGTCGGTGGTCAGCGCGATAAGATCCCCGGTTCCAAGCACGTCACGAGTGACGGTATACTCAGCAGCTTCGGAAGCGCCCAGCAGCGGCCCGAAGACACTGGCTTCTACAACTTCGCCGGTTCCCGCCCGCAGGATCAGCGGCGGCTCCGCGCCCGCGCAGCAGCAGGAAACTTCCCCCGTTCTCGTATTGACCAGGACAATCACCAGTGCGATATAGGAGTCGGGATTGGCCGGATTGAGGCTGCTGCCGGCCACAAATCCATTCAGCAGCCGAAGTGCAGTCCTTAGATCGCCCAGATGCTCGCGCAGGAAGGCCCGCAGGGTGAACTTGACTTCGGCGGTGTAGAGCGCGGCTTCAACCCCTTTGCCCATGGCATCCCCGACCACCAGCACGACTTCGTCCTCGGACAGCGGGAAGACATCGAAAAAGTCGCCCCCGACCAGCGCTTCATCCCAGGCAGACTGGTAAAAGGGCTGCACGATCAGACCAGGGTAGGCATCGGGCAGCGGCGCAAGCAGCAGTGAGCGCTGCACCGCCTCAGCCACCCGCTCTCTTTTGGCATCCAGCTCCGCATGCACGGCTTCCAGGCGCTTCTGCTCCCGGATGTCCCGCGAGATCATTGCCAGAGCGTAGGGCTGGCCTGTGGTCGTGTCTCGAAGCGCCATGAGGTTCCAGAAGACATCGATGGCCTCACCCGTGACAAAGTGGCGAAACCGGGTTTCGGAGGACGCCTGTCCGGTCGTCAGCGCCTGCTGGATAGACGCCAGCACGGCGGGGGCATCTTCCGGGAAGAAGTAGTCTGCGACGCAGGTATCATGCACCGCATCCTGGTCAGGCAGTCCGACCAGGCGCTGGCCGGCGGCGTTGATGAACAGGCCTCGGCCATCGGGTGTCGCACCGGCGATGAAGTCCACACTGTTTTCGACGACGGCGGCAAGATGCTGCACTGTCTGCTGCTCGTGCTTACGCGCGGTGACATTTTGGAGCAGGCCCGCCAGACGTACCGGGTGACGCCCGGTGGCGTCGAATGTGACCCGTCCTGTCGAAGCGATCCAGCGTTCTGCGCCGCCCGTGAGCGAAACCCGGTATTCCGCCTGGTAGACACCCGGCGCAGCACTGTCCGGGTCGCAGGCGTTCCGGAGCGCTTCTTCCACCCGTTCGCGGTCTGCGACATGGACCTGTTCCCAGAAATCTTCCGACTCGACAGGAAAAAATTCGGTGTGGACGGACTCAGTGGGCGTCGGAAGTCCGAGCAGGCTGAATGTCCGTGATGCGTAGTGATGCGTGCCCGTGATGCAGTCCAGCTCGAAGACACCCGACTCGGAGGCATCCACGGCGAATGTCAGCCGTTCTTTGGCTTCCCGGAGCTGCTCTTCCGCACGCTTCTGGGCGGTGACATCACGCCAGGCAGCGGCAAAACCATCGCTCATCTTCCAGACCCGAATATCAAAGGCCCGCTCTAACGATTCTACGCTGCCGTAGATCGCGTCGCCATAAATGACATCCGTCTTTTCCAGAGGCCTGCCGGTTTCGACCACCTGGACATAATCATTGAACAGCCCACCTGCCCGGTGAGTCGGCAGCGCTCCGGTGACAAGAAGTCTGCCGACCTGCTCCTCGCGCGGCAGGTGATTGCTGCGGCAGGCTGCTTCGTTGACATACTCGCATCGGAAGTCCTGAATCGCACCGCTCAGGGGGTCGCGCACTGCTGTATAGATGCCGAAACAGTCGAGCATATTCTCCAGAGACAGCCGGAAGCGGGCTCCTGTCGCCCGCAGCTCACGGCGCAGCCGGACCTTTTCAACGGCATTTTCAATGGCTAAAATGATCCCTGCCGGGATCAGCGATTCTTTAACCAGGTAGTCCTGCGCCCCACCTTTGAGCGCCCGCACCGCAATGGTGGCGACTGTGGCAGCCCCGGTGAGGATGACCGCCGGGCAGATCGGGTCATTGTCCGGGTCTCGTCCGGCATTCAGCTCGGCAAGCAGACTGAGGCCATCGGTGTCGCCCAGGCCGTAATCCAGCAGAAGACAGTCCGGCAGACGCTCCCGGCACAGTGCAAGCCCCTGTGCTCCGGTAGCCGCCTCGCGGATTTCAAAGACACGTCCTGATTGACTCAGCAGGCGGCGCAGCGTGAAGCGGTCGTCCTCACTGTCATCAATAATGAGCACGGAGAAAGTGGCAGCAAGAGCGGCGGGTTGTAATTGCATCGGCATTTATCCAGCTCTTTCGGCGGACGTCTGTTCAAGAAAGTTGGCTGTCGGCAGCACAGCGGTTCGGAACCAGAAATCTGTGACAGTCCGCACCGTTTTCGTCAGATCATCGAAATCAAGCGATTTCAGCACGTAGGCATTTACGCCGTAGGCATAGCAGGCTGCAACATCGCCGGGGCTGGCAGAGCTTGTCAGCACTGTGACCGGGATCATCTTCAGGTACGGGTCGGTCTTGATCATTCGCAGTGCGTCGCGCCCATCCGTACCGGGCAGGTTGAGGTCAAGTAAGATCAAACCGGGCAGCAGACGCTTGTCAGCATCGGGATTGTCCTCTGTTCCATGTCCGAGAGCTTTCAGACACTCATCCCCGGTGCCGCAGCGCTGAACCCGAATTTTGATCCCAAGCGTGCAAAGAATGCGCGAAAGTGCTTCAAAGTCCTCGTCGCTGTCTTCGACCACCATGAGCGGAAACTTCTTATCGGTCAGACTTACCATGATTGATTTACTCTTTCGGTCCGGCAGCCAGCGTGAAGAAGAAGGTCGTACCTTCGCCCACAATGGATTTAAGCCAGAGGCGACCGCCATGCCGCTCGACGATCTTCTCGCAGATCGTCAGCCCGGCCCCTGTTCCACCTTCGTATTCGCCCCGTGCATGGAGCCGTTTGAAGATGCGGAAAATGAGTGCGTGATGCTTTTCAGGAATGCCGATCCCGTTGTCCCGGACAAAGAATGTCGGAGATGACAGATCGCCAAGCCAGCCGACCTCGATGGATTTCTCTCCGGCAGGCTTGTCGCTGTACTTCGCAGCATTAGTGATCAGGTTAGTCAGCAGCTCACCGGCCTGCACCGGGTCACAGAACACGGATTCTGGCAGAGGGCGCGGGACATGCACAGTCACGCCAAGCTGCTGAAGCCGGGGCCGCAGGGTCTCCAGAACTTCCGCCAGCACCCAGTTGAAATCGAGTTCCGCCAGTGCTAGATCCTGCCGTCCCAGCAGAGAATAATGCAGCAGGGAGTCCAGCAGATTGTCCATGCGCCGGGTGATCCGCACGACCGTATCCAGCTTCTGCTCAGCTTCAGCGTTGAGCAAATCTCCGTGGTCTTCCCGCAAAAACCGGATATAGTTGTTGATGCCGCGCAGCGGCTCTTTCAAATCGTGCGATGTCACATACGCGAACGAATCCAGCTCGACATTGCTGCGGGCAAGCTCAGCGTTGAGGCGCTCCAGCTCTTCGGCCCGGCGAACAATGACCTGAGCAATGGCGACTCGCAGCCGACGCGCCCCTTCCACTTCGACTGCTGTCCAGGGAAGCGACCGGCCCCGCACCGCTTCCTGCCAGAGATCAAATGATTTGCGCGGTGTCAGGCGATCCCCGAGCGGGCCGGTCTCGTAAGGCTTGTTGGGATTACCGCCCCAGTTGACGGTCTGAGCGACTTCAGGACGGAACCAGAGTACCCAGTCGCTCTCGGGCAGTCCCGGCGCGACCCGCAGGGCAAGCAGCCCGGCGGCCAAATTGCGGGCTTCAGCAGGCGGATAGACCGAAGCCAGCTCCCCTGTCGCCCAGACTTCCTCGTCCGACGGCCGCGTCTCAGTGAGCCAGCGGACCAGAGCGCGGACTTCGTCTTCAGGCGGCGTTTGTCCCAGCAGTCGGCACTGGTTTTCGGACAATACCGCGCACCCGGCGGCATCCAGCAGCGAAAGCGCCGTCGCGCCCGGTTCGGCAGTGTCCTTTTCAGTAAGCCCTGCAAGCACAGTTCCATGACGCACCATGCACTCCATCAGACGCCGATGGACATCCAGAATGCGCTCTCGATACTCGGTATCTTCTTGCGCCTTCTTGTCGGTGATCTGAAGCGAGACCACGTCGCTCAAAAACTCGCAGGCTGTTCGAACATCATAGGGTACCCAGCGGGGGGTCTGATGGTGACAGGCAATCAGCCCCCAGAGGGCACCGTTTCGGACAATGGCTAGAGACATGGATGCCCTCGCCCCCATGTTTGTCAGATATTCGGTGTACATCGGTGAGTAACCGCGCAGCAGGCAGTGAGTCATATCCAGCGGCTGCCCCGTGCGGGGGCTAAGAGCGGGACTGATAGGAGCGGGCTCGTACTTGGCATCGGGCATCAGCCGGATAGCGTTCAGAAGATAAAGAGCGCGGGCCTGCTTGGGGATGTCCGTCTCGGGATAGTGCAGACCGAGATAGGGTTCACGCATGTCGGCTTCTCCAACGACTTCGGCGATCACTTCGCCGTGACCGTCATCGTGAAACCGATAGACCATCACACGGTCAAATCCGCTGATCTGCTGAACCGCTTCGCAGACAATGTGGCAGTAAGCATTCAGCGTTGCCGCAGTCCGCAGCCGGGTGAGCGCCTGCCGAAGCTGGGTTTGCGGGTCAGGCCGCCACGCCGATGATTTCTCCTGACCTGCGTTTCCTTCGGCGGCTTCCATCTCGATGTTCAGCACGCCCTGGTAGGTATGAGCCGTCACATGAAACAATCCCTGACCGCAGACCGGGCCGCTGAACAGGTACAAAGGGTTCGCTTCGAGCTGCCTGTCTTCCATGGCGTCGCTCAAAATCGCGCTTTGTTCGGCGCTGAAGAGTGCATCGGCGGCTTTCCCCAGCAGGTTCTCCGGCGCGATGCCGCAAAACTGCGTGATATTGGCGCTCACCTGAAGAATAGTCATGCCGTCTTCGCCGGGGCCAAGTGAGACGACTGCCCCGTGAGCCTGCGCGTGTCCGGGGACATGGATCGGCTCCCGATCGCAGTTGGTCAGTGTCACCGCCTCGCCAAAGGTGAGGTAGGGGATTTCAGAGAAAATTTGTTCAGTCATAGCAGGAGTAGACGCTTTCGCGGTCGAAAAGAAGCCACGCTTCCATGCTGGAAAATGTCCGGCACGCCGCCGCGACGGCGTCACTGATGACTTGTGGCGTACTCTGACGGGCTGCGAACTCTTCAGCGGTCCGCCGAAACTGCTGCCACATCGCCCCGTTTCGGGGGCCGTAGCCGCTGAAGAACTGAGCGCCCGGTGAACCAGGGCAGAAGCCCAGTTTCCGTTCCAGATGCCGTCCGATGACCTGACCGCCGAGTGTCGCGCCTTCCAGGACATAAGCGCAGCCCATCAGCTCCGCCGCTGAGTCCCACTCAAAGCACGCCGGGCAGCGTTCCAGCTTCGCAATCTCGCCTGCTGTGAGGCCGAGCGCAGATAGATCGGACTCCAGCAGAGCCGCCTTGCGCCGTTCCTCGAACGCAATGCCTAAGTCGGCCCAGGCAGCGGCGTATTTCGGAGCGGCCAGCGCGTTTTCGAGCGGCGCGTAAAACCCATAAAATCGTTTGAGTAACGTGAGATAATCAGAGGGCGAAGTGAGATGCGCCGTCAGGTCCAGGCGGCTTTCGAGGCGTTCATGCAGATGGTGCGTGCCTTCCCGAAGCGCGGGAAGCAGCAGAACTGGCGGTATTAAAGATGTCAGGAGCGGTGCGGCCGGCATGTACGCTCCTTTGTAAGACAGGAAGACCGGCAGGGTGTACGAATGGATTATACCATATATGGGAGATTATCTCTGAGATGAGATATGTGAGGCTGGAGAAGCCACGGGTTGAAACCCGAGGCTGGAAAGTGCCCAGTGTCGAGGCGACACGAGAGGAAGATAAAACAGCCTAAACTGTGCTTTCTTCCGTCCAGGGGACGGCGGATACTTTCCAGCCTCGGAATTTATTCCGTGGCTCTTTGTTAGTCACACGAGCAGGGGCAAGCCCGGCCCCTACTTGTGCATCGACTGCCGGTACAGGGCGTTGAGCTGAGTCGGCGTCACAGCCACATAATCAGGACCAAGCAAAGTGAGCATCTGCTTCAGGTCAGACAGATGGGTGCCCCAGATGTAGACGAACGAGTTCAGGAAAGCCGGGCGGGTTGTCCCGGCATTGGTGCGGATCTCATCGGCCAGCTTTGCTGCACCGGGGCCGTCGCTTGCGCCTCGGAAGACGGCCTGACCGGTGGGCAGCGTGTAGGTGAACTGGGAGTAAGCGGACTCTCCTGCCAGGCCGTAGTCCGGCATGAGGAAGCTGACTTTGGGCAGCAGCCTGCCGGCCGTCGTGATGTCGTCCGTGTTGACATTCATCGAGCGCATGGTGTGCATGTCCATCCGGGCCATGTAGCTATCGGTCCAGCCGTAGAACGTCGTGAGCGCGGCATTCCGGTCTTTGAGCGTTTTTCCCCATTCAGTCGGATAAATGTAGCCTGCCCCGGAAACGTCGCACAGGAACTCGGTGGTCGGCGACGCGTGATCGTAGTACCACTGAGCCTCGACAGGGGCGACATCGATCAGGCTGGGTCCCATACCGATGGCGACCGGGAAGGTGCCGAACAGCGGGTCGGTCATGAACTGCCGGAAGACATCGCGCCAGGTGCAAAGGTTGTCGCCATCGGAAATGGTCAAAGCGATGTAGACCTTGCTCGGGTCCAGCGGCGGCGCGGGCGGCTGCGGCTTCTGTTTCAGTGACCCGAGACGGCCACCGCTGGTGACGGAGAAGTTCGAGACGTAGTCGCTGACCGTAGTGATCTTGCCGTAGCGTGAGCCGAACGCGACTCCCGGCGTCTCATCCAGGCCCATGCCGTCGCAGCGCCACCAGAAGCCGCGAATGACTGCGGTGAGCGGCATCCGGGCGAAAGTGCGGGCGATCTCGGCCCGCTCAGCTCCCATGTCCGCGCCGGGCTGGTTCTGCGCCTTCGGCCCGGTGATCCAGAAGCAGGTTCCACGGGCTGCAATGATGTCGTCGACCTGAGCGCCGAGGATCGCAGGGTCGATACAAAGAGCCAGATACGTATCCGAGTGCGGCAGAAGCTCGGTGCGGGCGAACCGCAGGGCATCGGCATCGTCTTTGAATTTCCCGCGCAGGTCATTCTTGATCGGCAGGTCAAGACGTTGGGCCAGGGCAGGAGTCGCGATCACCAAATTATCCAGCCCGGCGATGTCGACGGCGATGCAAGGGCTAACATAGACGTTCGAATCGGAAACGACCACGCCTTTGATCTCGCTGCGAAACATCTGCACCAGAGTCAGCGGGTCGGCGACCGGAATCGGAGTGTCCGTTTCGCCCTGCGCCTGCATCTGGGTCAGCCAGAACTGATCGGAGTCTGCCGTAATGAGATAAATGCGCGGCTGACGACGGTTGACGATCCCTTGCAGGGAAGCCAAAAGCAGAAGCTGGTCGGCGGGCATCTTGCGGACATCAGCGACCATCAGATGCCGAGACGGCGGCGGCATCTTGGGCTGCAAAGTCGGATACGGGCGCGGCGGCGTCGGCAAAATCAGGTTCGCGTCGACAACCGGCTTCGGCAGCGTGTCCAGCGCGGCAAAAGCGCGTGTCCGGCCTGCATTGTTCAGAAGTCCCTGCCGGGCGAGAGCGGCGACCGTGCCGCGCACCATCAACTGCACGGAGGCGAAGGCGACTAAAGCGTCGTCACTGCGGAGGCTGTTCGCGGTCCAGACATCAATCGCACCGTGCATCGCCGGGCCATGAATGACAAGGGCTGCCAGGGGCTGCCCCCCGGCAGTCAAGATCGAGTCAATCGTGTCGGTGGCAGGAAAACTCGCTGGATCGAGCGCCTGCGTGTCGTGTCCGTTCCCCCAGTCAAGGCTAAGTGGGGCGAGACCAAGCGGATCACCGGCGGCGACAGACGCGTGACCGTTCGCGCCGGACCGAAACCCGCCGACACCGATGCCGTTCGGACCAAACCGGCCGGCATCATCGTTGTTGCCCTCATCCTGCCAGACTCCTTTGTCATCTTTTCGGATCGCATGGGTAAAGGGGATACCGGATGTCACCAAGTCCCCCCCGGCGGCGTGGAAAACGCGCAGGTTTGCGAACGCGGTCTCCGGGTAGGCGTTGCCGTAGGGCAGGATAACGGCGGCGTAGGCAGTCGCATTCAGCTTTGCCGGGTCACTGAGTGTGGCGGCGTCCAGCAGGTCGGCCCCGACGCCTGCTTTTTGCAGGTCTTCCGCGATCTCTTTGGGAGAAACCAGCGCGGCCTGATTGTAGTAGGGAAAGCCGGGCTCGAAAAACACCGCGACCCGTGGCTGCTTGGGCGCGCCGGCATGCGGGGCAGACAGCAGGGAGAACAGCAGAAGTGCAGACAGAAACAGAGATGCGGCCAGGACGTTCTGGCGCAGGGAGAATGTGCAGCTCATCAGAGTGAATTCGCCTTTCATGTGGATGCACGGTTTAGGTCTCGGTGACAGTCGATGAGATACGGAATGACAAGTGACTTCAGTCACTTGTCATTCCGCATAGACGTCTACTTGCCGGCAGGCGGCTGACAAGTCGAGCGCTTGATGAGCGGGGTCGGCAGCAGGATATGGCGGCGGATGTCCTGCGCGGTGTCCGGCCCGGCCAAACGGCGCAGCAGCAGATCGGCAGCACGTCGGCCCATCTTGTCGAAGGGCTGATGCAGAGTTGTCAGGAGGGCTGGGCGCGGCGAGTGCTGCTCCAAGTCATCGAACCCGATCACGCTTATCTCTTCGGGCACGGCTTTACCGCGCTTCTGGCATTCCGCGATAAAATGGTACGCTAACGCATCGTTCAGCGTCACCACGGCAGTCGGAGGCTCGTCAAGCGCGAAAAAGTGATCGTAGGCAGCAGAAACGTTTGTCGGGTCGTTGTGCGAGACTTGAAAGACCCATTCCCGGCGGGGCGTGCTGCTGACAGTCAGTATGACTTCATTGTAGGCGGCCAGACGCTCCAAAACGGCGGTCGACTGCTCATCGGTCGTCAGATGCGCGATCCGGCGATGGCCGAGATGCCGCAGGTATTCGACGCCTGCTTCAATGCCGGCATGGTTGTCTCCGCCGACAAAGTCACAAGGGAGCGAGTCAGGAAAGCGGTCCACAAAGACGACGGGAATTCCTAAACGATCAAGCTGACGGAGCTGCGGCAGTGTCTCTGCGCCGCCCATATGCCAGAGCACGACCCCGGCGATCTTTTCCCGCACCACTGAGTCAAGCGCTTTTTTCTCCAGGGACGTTTCCCGTATCTCGCTGCCGCCGTGCGTGTCGATGATCTGCAGGCGGAACGGCGCTTCCGTCGAGCGCAATGTCGCGTTGATCCCGTGCATGATTGCCAGGGAGGCGGGATACAGGGGGTGCTGGGGGAGGATCGCGACAATGGTCCGCAGCTCGACTGCCGACGCCTGCCGTGCCCCTTCACCCGCACCGGCCTGACGGTTCCCCGGCTGTCCGCCGCGAACCCAGGGCCGTTTCCCGGTCTCGCGGACGATCAAGCCCAGGTCTTCAAGCTGGCGAAGGGCGCTGCGGATCGCCGACCGATCCAAGCCGAACTCTTCCGCCAGAGCCCGCTCGGCAGGCAGCCACGCACCCGGCGCGTACTGGCCCTGCTCGATGCGTGCCTGAAGCGCGAGAAATAACTGCTGACGCCCAACTGGATTTGGAGAGATCATAATAGATTATAACTTAATGTTACGCCTCGAAAACACCCAGGATTAAAATCCTGGGCATTATCTGCGTAACCTTCAGAATAAAAAACGAATAAGTGACACCATTCAACCAAAGTAAACCAATTATACCATAGTCTTGCGATACTGTCAACACCTCTGGACTGCGTCTGGGACATGAATAGTCATGGCTAGAGGCAGAAAGGAGATATTGTCAAATGTGCGTTATTATATGAAATCGATGACAGTGCTAACATAAAGCGATAGACGAAGCTGACTAGAGATTAAGAGGCATTTTTCTCATTTACTCCACGTTTTACTCAGCCTAGCAAGCTTGCTTGTGGGCGGATGGCCTTCCGAGCCTCCCAGTTTTCCGGCCACAAGTCTGCTTGCACCCTTCGCTGCACTCGTGCGCTGAAAAACTGGTATCGGGCCGCACATTTTTTATCTTGCGACTCTCTCATAAGTATTGACATCAGACCAAAACAGTGTTATACTTGGTTCTGTTGGTTCACGATGGTTGAACTATTAGCGACTGTGACAACCAGATGCTATGGAGTTCCGTCCGTAACCGATCAATTAGATCAGGCCGCGAAATGAGCGCAGCCGCCTGAACATCACAAGACTGCCCACTCTAACTCTAATAGGAGAGATCATGTTTACACCTGTCACACGACGCCGTTCCGGCTTTACGCTGATTGAACTACTCGTCGTCATCGCCATTATCGCGATTCTCGCGGCGATACTCTTCCCCGTCTTCCAAAAGGTACGCGAGAACGCACGACGGGCCTCCTGTCAGTCCAACGAAAAGCAGCTTGGACTTGCGTTTATCCAATATGTTCAGGACTCCGATGAGCAACAGCCTGGTATCGGCACAGGTAATAATGCCGGTGAGGGCTGGGCAGGCGAGATCTATCCTTACGTCAAGTCGACCGGCGTTTACAAATGCCCGGATGACAGCACGGCCACGATTACTACCACGACAGGGGGCGTCACCACAACGCAGGTTCCTGTGTCTTATGGCATGAACGTAGATCTCACGCAAAATCAGAACGGTGCGGCACTTTCCACAGAGGCTGCGCCGGCACAAACCGTCCTGCTGTTTGAGTTTGTCGGTAACCAGACTGATGTCACCAACCCTAATGAGGTCACAGACCCAAATGGCTGGGGCATGGATTACGGTGGCAGCGGCTACGAACATGGTGCTGGCTTTTATGCAACTGGAGATATGGGACAGCCTGCCAATGCGAATGTTGGTGACGGTACTTGCGCCAATGGTAACTGTGATGGCAATCAGCATACCGGTCGCCATACGGACGGCGCGAACTTCCTTTTCTCGGATGGTCATGTGAAATGGCTGCGCCCGACTGCGGTCTCGCCGGGCTACACAGCGGACAACGCGACTGTCGCTCAAGCAAAGGGCACCTACCCCGACCAGGCTGCGGGAACCGGCGTTTCGACCTTTTCCGGTACGTTCAGCCCTATCTAACGCATCCGGCGGTAATCGCTATTGCAGTTTCATTTACCTCCGACTCTGTAAAGAGCCGGAGGTTTTTGTGTTTGATGACCAGTCAAAGAGAACGAATAGCAGAAACCATAACATAAATGTCACGGCTAGACGGTGCGGACGCCTCAAATCCCGCGCTTCGCGAGGATAAAAAACCATCTGTGTAGGGCGTAGGGCTTGCCCCACAATTGTCGAAAGTTCGGTCTTTCAGATGGGCTACCAACATTAAGCTATCTCGTTCGGGCAAGATGCTCTCTCCGAAAACCTCTTACAGCTTGCTTGCTAGAAACTGCATTTAGCAAGCAAGCATAAGGACTTCTTCAGAGAAAACAGCGAACTTTCGACAACTATGGGGCTTGTCCCTACCCTCCGATTCTGAGTCCCGCGAAGCGGTACTTCCTGGCGTCCGCGCCGTCTAGCCGTATGTTTTAACATATGGTTCTTCGGATGTTTCTCGCTCGATGCTGCGGGGTAAATTGCCTGCGCTATGGATCAAGACCATAGACCACCCTCTCGCAACGATGCTTTTTACCGGCGGTCATGCTGGGGTGACACAAAGTGAGACCCGGCCTTGGTAGGCCGGGTCTCGTGTTTTTCCCGCTGATTTCTATCCTTCCCAGAAGATACGTCGGCAGGGACGCGGCCAGTGCTTGATCCAGCGGGTACAGAGCTTTAACATGGTATTACTCCCCGCTGATCGCTGTTGAGGTCAGGTCGACCGCCGTAGTCGAGCTGCCCCACATCGCCCTGTCGCCCCAGATGCTGCTGCCCCACATGGCCCGGCTGGCCGACGGCGTGCTGCTGCTCTGAAGCGACTGGCTTGCCGTGAAGGTCGTGTTGCTGCCCCACATCGCCCGGGTCATGTCCACACTGCTGCTGCCCCACATCGCACGGCTGCCCCACATCGCCCGCAGGTCGGTAACACCTGTGCCCCAGAGGCTGCTGCCCCACATGGCGCGGTTCATCAGAATTGTGACGTTTCCATTATTGTCCATCGACAAAGCCGGGCTGGCCGCCGCGCCCTGCGCGACCACCGTGCTGGCAAGCGCCGCCGGGATATTGAGGTAGCCCGCCCCGTAAGTCAGCGGGTCTTCCGTGCCGTCTGCCGCAAACCACTTGTCGGCGGAGAGCATCAGACGCGCCTTGATCGTGTCGGGCGTCAGGGTCGGGTTCGCCTGCAGCAGCAGAGCCGCCGCCCCGGCGACCACCGGAGAAGCCATGCTTGTCCCGGACAGCCGGAAGTAGGCGGGAGAGACAACCGTTGTATTCTTGATTGTCATGTACGACGATTGGTAAATGTCGTTCGTCCCGCCGGCGTAGTTGTCCAGCATGCTGTTGTTGGCATCGAGGGAAACCACTTTATTGCCCGGTGCGATGATGTCCGGCTTCATGATCAGGTCCAGACGGCTCGGTCCACGGCTGGAATAGGTCGCGATCTTGTCGTCGGCCCGGATGCCGTCCATGCTTTTAGTCGCGCCGACCGTGATGACATACGGGTCGTTGCCCGGCGACTGAACGGAGCCGTAAGCAGTGCCCCAGCCTTCGTTGTCCAGGCCAGGGGTGTTGACGGTGCCATTGACCCGGCCTTCGTTACCAGCGGCGCAGACAACGACGATACCAGCATTGTAGAGGGCTTCGACGGCCTGGCAGATGGGGTCGGTGGTGTAGCTTTCGCCGATCGGATGGCCGAGCGAAAGGTTGACGACGCGGATGTTGTATTTCTGCTGGTTGCTGAGAACCCACTGAAGCCCACTGATGACGGTGCTGACCGTGCTGCTGCCGTTCTGGTCCAGAACGCGGACGCCGACCAGATTGACTTGGGGGGCAATGCCCATAAAGGTATCGAAACAGTTGGACTTGCTTGAGGCATTGCCGTTGCCAGCGATGATACCTGACACGTGCGTTCCATGTCCGCACGGGTCGTCCGGGGGCAGGCCCTTCGGCGTGGCACCAGCAACGAAACTGACACCTGCGAGTACTCGTGAGCCTTTTGGGGCTGGAGGTGGTGCGGGTTGGCCTTTGACCGGCGGGGGCGGGGGCGGATACTGAAGGTCTTGGCTGGCAGCCACAACTCCGCTATCCACGACGGCCACGGTAATGCCCTGGCCGGTGAGCGTATATGGGTTGCCGGAGGCATCCGCGGCGAACGCCTGGTTGGCTTCACTGGAGCCGACAGTGAAGTCATCGCTTTTCTGCACGTTTCCATCCAATGACAGATGCGCCGCGAACGGCAATGCCGCAAGCTTCGCCAAATTGCGCTCCGGCACATGTACCGTCACCGACCCGATGATCGGCAGACGGCGCACGATGTCCGCACCCAGCGCCGTCATCTGCGCTTCCTGTGCCGATGTCAGCGGAGACGCCGTCTTGAAGATGACCGACACCCAGCCGGTCTGCGTGTTTGCGCCCAGTGCCCGAGTAATCGGCGCATCCGTTTTAGACACGGAAGAGAGGCCGGCTGGGGCTGCGCCTGCCGTTACGGCCAGCGGCAATGCCGCCAAAGAGAAGCCGGCCAGAAGGACCGGCTTCCGCCAGGCAAAGCCTGGACGGAGATTGATGTGTTGTGCTGTTTTGCAGTTCACAGACATAAGTGTGCTCCCTCGTAATCGTCGCTTTTCGGTAGCTCGGCGGCCACTTCCCGCATCCATAGATGCCGTCAGACAGGCCCGTAGCTTTGCGTCCCGTCGTTTCCGGCGGTTTGCGTTTGTCGAATGCGAAGGATGGTTGATGTGGTTCCAACCCGTCCGCGAGAGAGCGCCCGTCGGCAGCCCGGCCGTCTCCATGGCTTTTAGGAAGCGTGGGAGACCCGTGGGCTTTGCGTCCCGTCTTTGCAGCCGGTTTGCCTTGATCGGGGGCGAGAAGAACCATCATTCGAGATTATGCCGTTTTAGCAGGAGGAAATTACTGAGGAATATACGAGAAATTGAGATGCCGTGTTTGAACTTTAGCGCTTGGAGACAAGCGGCTCATGTGAGGCTTCTTTGATCACTTGCAGCAAAACGTCTTTGCGGCCTGCCGGCTGATCTGCCCGGTAGCCGTCTCCCAGTTCCCAGATGATCACGCCGCCGAGGCCATGTGTCCGGGCGTACAGCACTTTCTCGCGGGTCAGCCGGGCATCGTCGTAGGAAATAAATTTTCGGCTGGAATCCTGCGCCGTTCCAATGCTCAAATAGGGCGCATGTGCCAGCGCATCCCAGTGAGACACGCCCGGCTGGAAGTACTGATCCATGATCGCATTGTAGCCCAGCGTGTCCAGCTTGACGCCCTGAATGGCCTGCGCGGGGCCGTTAGCGCCCGTCCAGACGTAGCCATAGAAGGCGATGCCGATACCGAGCTTGGCTTTAGGAACCCCCGCCGCTAAATACAGATTGACCTTCTCATCGACCGATGGATAGGGCCGGGTGTCGGTCATGAGCGTCTTACCCTCACCGTACAAAGAGCCGTTGTACCAGGTCTTGAAGCCGTCCCATTTCCCGCTAAGATCGTAAGTCTGGATATTGATCTGGTCGAAATCGTTCTGAAGCAGAGCGCACAGCTTCGGCTGGTCGCCGGGCTCGCCGGACGCCGGGATAGTCAGCAGCCACTTTGGATTCGTGGCTTTCATCGCAGCACGCAGCTCTTTGATAAACTTGATGAAATTGCCTTCATCCGAAGGAGCAATCGGCTCCATATCGACATCGAGGCCGTCATAACCACGCGTTGAAACAAAAGTGATCAGGTTCTTGATAAAGACGCCTCGCATCGGGTCAGCAATCACGGGGCTGATCGCCGGGCCGCTGCCCGCGCCGCCCAGGCAGATCAAGACTTTGTCGCCGCCTTTATGCGCGTGAGAAATCACATCTGCTGACTGAGCAGGCGTAATAGAATCTGCTATCGTGCCGTCGGGGCGAGGCGTAATAGAGAAATGGATCAGATGCGTAATCGCCGAATAATCGATCTTATCCGGCGTCAGATCCCCTTTTTGAGTTGAGACCGGGTAGTAGGCCGTCGTCCAGTGAATTTGTTTGAGAGCCACCGGCGAAGCAGTCACGGGCAAGAGCGATGACAAGGCCAAGATTGTAGTCAGAAATAGTTCAAGGCAGATACTTTTCATGGCTTTTGTTCCCTCTGCGAAATCTGGGTTTTTATCGCTGCTTTTTGAGCTGCGGGAATATGATCATTGCTGTCGATTTCACTTTGCTGCTGCTGAGGTGTTACAGGAATTACTGGTGCGGAGCTTTGCTGATTATGGCAGCCCGCGCAAACGAGTAAGGATGCCAATCCACAGGCAGCAGCGGTCAGTCGCTTGAAATACGTGGTCATACAGAATATTTCCTTAAAGGCAGACGAGGGAATAAATTCCCTCGTCTGCCAGTACGTAACATCAGTTAGTAAAGCGGTCCTGATGGACAGAGACCCTTGATATACAGATACTGATACCAGCCCAGGCCACTAAGCTGTCCTTTGTGCATCGCTTTGACATGACCATCCGCAAAGAGGCAGTTCGTGGTGCTTCCATGATGGCGGTAGCGTGGGAAGGTCGGCGGCCCTGGCTCAATGGCAGTATCGGTAGTGCTGCCAAGCGGCTCATCGCGGTCATAATTGTTAACCATGTCTTTCTCAGTTGGCGACTGATTGAGAATAAGGCCGCTGTTTTCAGTGCCTCCATTGATCATATAGTTAACCCAGTCATACTCGTAAGTATCAAAGGTAGTACCACCACTCGTCGCGCCTTGACCCTTTTCAGCGACCAGAACTTTGCCGGCTGGCTCATCGATTTGGGCGTCAGAAACTGTCTGTGCCGAGGGGTTGTCTCCGCCGGGGTCACTCGCAAGATCAGCCGGACAAATCGCATCATTGACTCCATATTCAGAGCTTTGACTGGATGGAAAGTCGGGGCATTTCCAGACACCGCCGCTTCCGTTATAGACTGGCGCTGTCGCAGTGCCGTTCGTATTGTCGCCACTCTTAACATAAGGATAGATGCTGTTTTGCCAGTCGTGTGCAATCCCGTTGCTGTCGCGGTACTGATTTTGGGGATAATGCTCGTCGAAATCTTGAATATATTGGACGATGGCAAGGCCCATCTGCTTTTCATCCGACGCGCAGGTGATGGCACGCGCGTTCTCGCGGACGCTTTGGAAGACGGGGAAGAGTATCGCCGCGAGAATCGCGATAATGGCGATGACGACGAGCAATTCAATGAGGGTAAAACCAGTGTGTCGTTTCATGATAGCCTTTCGGACCGATTAGGTCAACAGGAGAATATCTTTCCGACGAACTTCATTGCCTCGGAAGCAGATAATTCGAGCGTTCACACTCGCGGTGAGCGGTTCGCCATAGCTTTATTTATCATGAGTGCGCTTGTCTAAGCGTTTAGAAAGTGGACCGATCTCTTGACAGATCACTCGTAATATCGGCATCTATACTAAGACTGACTTCGATGTCATGGGGATGCGCTCGCCGCGCCGAAAGCTCATGGAAGCAGCAGTGGATTCTCGAACAATCAGCTTGGCGGGCAGGACAATCTGCCGCGTGGTCGTGCTGCCCTCCGGGGCTTTCGCATCAAGCTGATCCAGCAGCATGGCAGCCGCCGTCGATCCCATCTGGACGAGAGGCTGTCGGACCGAGGTCAGCGGGGGATCGAGATGAGGCGCAGCCGGAGTGTCGTCAAAACCGATGACGCTGAGATCATGCGGAATACGCACCCCTGCCCTCGCGCAAATATCATAGATTCCTTCGGCAATCCCGTCACCACCGGCAAAGACCGCCGTCGGAGGGTTATCGGAGGCCAGCAGTCTGGCCATGCCCTCACGCCCCCACTCCCGGCTGTAAGTGCCTTCCAGAACGATGCTGAGATCGACAGGAAGCCCATGCTCCTGCATCCCCAGGAAGTAGCCATCCCGGCGCGGCTGCGTGCTCGGCGAGTTGAGCTGACCGCCCAGCAGCGCGATCCGGCGATGCCCAAGTGCGGCCAGATGCGAAATCACTTCTCGTACTGCCAGACTGTTATCGATGTCGACATTCGAGACAGCCAACTCTGTGACTTTGCCGTTGATCTGGACAAACTCCATCTCGGCCTCGACCAGCGCCGGAACGATGGTGCTGTCGGTCAGCATGGCGATCAGCAGAAGGCCATCGACACGCCGGTCCCGGAAGGCCGGAAGGCTATCGGTTCCGTTCCATTCCAGCCCAGTATAGAGCAGGACATTCTGGTGCCGCTTTGCCGCTTCCTGGACAATGCCATCCATGATCGAGATAAAGTAGGGATCGGTAAAGACACTTGGGTACGGGTGCGGGAAGACTACCCCAATTGCATTAAGCCGCTTGTTTGTCAGCGCCCGCGCAATGGAATTCGGATAGTATTTCAGCCGCTCCATGCTCGCTTCGACTCGTGCTCTGGTATCGACATCGACATTACGGGGGCCGTTGTTGATGACATAGCTGACTGTCGCGATTGAGACTCCGCTGTCCTGGGCGACATCCGTGATTGTAGGTCGTATCTTCGCCATAACCGAAAGCTGCCTTTGTCTAAACGCTTAGATGAAGATATTCTACCAAAGAGTTTAGGATTTGTCAAGGGGATTTAAAAAAGAAATGAGCCATGAAAAAGCCGGGGGGGTTCATACCCCCGACTTCTTCACGGCTCCTTAGCTTGGCTGTCTACCCGGCGCTCGGTCCGGCGAGGTAAGTGGCATAGCCGATGACCACGGTCGAACCGACCAGCAGAGCCAGACCCAAAGCAATCAAGCCATGAGTCCGTTTGCTCGTTCCCGCCCACTCTTTGAGCGCAACGCCCCAGAGCATGCTGAAGATCATGATGCTTGCCATGTGCAGGGTCCAGTTCGAGAAGGCGAATGTGGCCCCAAGCTTGGCCTGTCCCATCGTGTAGAAGAAGAACTGAAGGTACCAGATGATGCCCGCCAGCGCCGCGAACACATAGTTCGCCACCAGCGGCACCGCGCGTGCCCGGCCAGTCGGCGCTTTGGTAGGTGCGATTGCCACCGCGCCGGATTTTGGGTTCCAGGGTTCAGCGGCTTCCGTCGCGCTCATTTCAGCCACGCTCTGCGGGAATGGGTCGTCGGCTGCGACCGACGACCTACCCAGATACTCGCCGCCGGATTTATTGCGGATATTCAGGCTGACACACCAGATCAAGTTCGTCGTCAGACCACCCAGCAAACACACGATCAGTGCTGGAAGCCCGGACCAGATATCGGAGCGGCCATTCGAGATCAAATGCGCTTTCGCCGCGCTCGTGATCGGTGTCGCCGCATCCAGGCCAAAGGCGAGGCAGGAGCTCATAATCCCGGAGAAGGTCGCGATGATCATGCCCTTGCTGAAGTTAAACTCCGTGATAGTCGTCTGCTTCTGCTCCGAAGTCAGCTCCCGCTCTTTAGACATCCCCGCCATGCCGCTGACCACGATCCCGATCACGCCCACCAACACTCCCAGCAGAATGTACTTGCCGGGCACCGTCTCAATCGTATGCAGCAGCGTATGATGGAACAGCGGCGGGACAAGCGTACCGAAGATGGCCGTGTAGCCCAGCGCCACAGCCATTCCCAGCGCGATCCCTAAGTAACGCATGGTCAGCCCAAAGGTCAGGCCACCGATGCCCCACAGTGCGCCGAATAGATAGGCCAGGAACCGGGTCTTGGTGTCCGCCGAGGCAAGGACTGCCCCAAGGTTCGGCACCAGCAGCGACGCCATCAGCCAGGGCATCAGCAGCCAGCTAAAGATGCCACCGACAAGCCAGTAGGTCTCCCACGACCAGCGCTTGACTTGCTTGTAGGGAATGTAAAAACTGGCAGCGGCAAGGCCACCAATCCAATGGAACAGAATGCCGAGGGCAGGATTTGAGGGCACGGAATATTTTCCTTGAGTTTCTTGACTAAACGATAGTCATCATTGAACAGATCGTTTCGTTTGATCGGAACCTACCTCGGCACAAGTACCAGGGCAGGTTTTTATTTCGTGCTGAATGTCACTGCGTAAGCGCTGTTTCCAGTTCCCGCAGCCATACCTGGGACAGTAACACCCCCATTACAGTCCGTCACGGCTGGTTTTCCGTCCTGATTGCAGTCTTCTGCCAGGGCGTTTGATCCACCGGAAACGGCGGAGCCACGGAACCATTTAGCGTGGCAGTCTGTCATCATGAAGTTTGAGCCGTCTGTATGGAGACCTGTCAGCGCCGCATAACCTTCATTGTTATTAGCCGGGGTAGCCAGAGAACCTGTGCAGTCGCGTCCGCCCAGGCAGCCAGTCATCAGTTCGCCACCGTTTCCATTATCGTCACCGCCGGGATTGTTGCCCTGGTTCCCAAAAGGATACACCCCTCCGCCGGGATTGCCGTTTGAGACACTGGAAACAATAAAAGCGCTGGCCTCATTCGGATCGAGAATAGGCCCGGTAATGCCGTGAACTTCACACAGCATGACCGTACTTGCCGGTGCTGCGATCGAAGCAATTGACTGGCCGGAATGCTGATCGGTAGCAGTAGCGTCTTGGCTTTCTGTTCTCGTGAAGTTCAGATTTAAGGCGTAGGAGACGGGATAAGACGTGACGGTGCCGTTGACTTGCTTTGTTGTCGGGTCATCGGGACAGTGGAAAACTTCCGTGCTCTTGACGTAAGGATAAACTGTGCCGGCCCAGCCCTGGCCCAGCGAACCGGCATCGCCAGTCGGGTAATTTTCGTCGTAGTCCTGCGTGTACTCCGTGACGGCAAGACCGATCTGCTTGAGATTGGACAAACACGCGGTCTTACGGGCGTTCTCGCGGACTTTCTGGAAGACCGGGAACAAAATGGCTGCTAGGATAGCGATAATCGCGATGACGACGAGCAGCTCGATCAGCGTAAAGCCGGAACGGCTGCGTTTGGTGGGTGTATACATTACTTTTCACTCCAATCTGGGACTTGCTTTCACAGTATCAGACGAAACCGAGTATGAACTCACCATTGAAATCCAAAAGAAATCCGCCTAAAGCTAAATATAGCATTTCCCGCTTATTCTGTCAAGAGAAATCAAAAAAAGTTAGGGCCGGGATAATCCCAGCCCCATCTTATTCTGATGCTTAACGCTTCGCGACTTTATCACCCAGGCGGGACGTGAAGTGGTATTTGCCTGACGGAAGCTCATAAACCGCAGAGCCGTCTTCCGACCGAGCCGGGACAATTCCAGAATCGGCATTGATCTTCCGGCCACCTTCCATCACACTCTCAGCGCTGTCCGTGGGGACCCAGGCTGTCGCAGTCGTGTTTGCCGGGACGGAGACATCCCAGGCAAATTGACCGTTCTCGACCTTCCAATTGCTCGTGATCGGTCCTCGAATGCTGGCGTAGGTAGCATCGGCGTGGGTCAAGCCGCTGCCGGGATGCGGGTGCAGCAGGATATGCCCGTAGCCGGGCGTTTTCGGATCGGTGTCGATCCCGGCGACATCCTGATACAGCCACTGGCCGACCGAGCCGAGCGAGTAGTGGTTGAACGAGTTCATGCCGGGATCCTGGAACCCTTTTTCCTTCGTGTAACCGTCCCAGCGCTCCCAGACCGTCGTCGCACCCTGCTTGATCGAGTAGCCCCAGCTTGGGAACGTGTCGTTCAGGAGCAGCTTGTAGGCGGTGTCGTTGTGCCCGAACTTGGTCAGGACGGGGCACAGATAGCCGACACCGACAAATCCGGTCGATAGATGGTTGCCTTTGGACGCAATATTGTCTACCAGGAACTGAGCCGCCGGCGGGCGCAGAGCATCCGGCAGAAGGTTGAAGCGCAGGGCAAGCACGTAATCGGTCTGCGTATTGCCCTTAATATGACCATCGGCAGAGACATAAGCCGTGTCATATGCTTCTCGGATATGAGTGAACAGAGCATCGTACTTCGAGGCTTCCTCAGTATGGCCCAGCGCACGCGCCATCTGAGCCATCAGCGAGGCATCGTAGGCGTAATACGCGGTTGCCAGGACTTCTTTCGGCGTGTCGTCGTTAATCGAGAGCCAGTCGCCGAAGTCGCTGTTTCGGCGCTCCAGCCACAGACCGTTGGGGTTCATTGACGTGATATAGTCAATCCACCGGTTCATCGCCCCCCAGTTCTGCTTGAGGATCCCCGTGTCGCCGTAAGCTTCATAGACGGTCCACGGCACAATCACACCGGCGTCGCCCCAGGCAGGCGCACCGTCGCTAGTGTCAACGATACGCGGGGAAACATCAGAGAAGCCGCCTGCCGCAGATTGCCCGTCGCTGACTGAATACATCCAGTTCTCGTAAAATGCGGCGACATCCCGGTTATAAGTCGCCGTCCGGACAAAGATCTGAGCATCGCCCATCCACCCAAGCCGCTCATCGCGCTGCGGGCAGTCGGTCGGGACACTGATAAAGTTACCGCGCTGGCCCCAGTTGATGTTGCTGACAAGCTGATTGACCATCGGCTGGGAACAGGTGAATATCCCTGACACCGGCGTATCGGAGCCGATGACACAGCCGGTAATCGCATCCATCCCCGGCGTCCCAGGATACCCAGTCACTTCGACATATCGGAAGCCGTGGAACGTGAAATGCGGCTCGAAAGTCTCGACCTTCCCTCCCCCCCGGCAGACATACGTATCAGTCGCATGGGCCGAGCGCAGGTTGGCCGTGTAAATATTGCCGTCAGGATTGAGGACTTCGGCGAAGCGCATCCGCACCCGAGTTCCTGCGGCACCCTGGACTTTCAGCCGGACCCAGCCGACCATGTTCTGACCGATGTCGATCAAGTAGGTTCCAGGCGTCGGCTGAGTGATCTTGCGGGTCGGCATATACTGCGTGACACGGACAGGCGGGCCGACTGTCGCGACCATCGCGACCGGGCCGGACATATCATCGAGAGCGCCGTAGACTGCCGAGCGGATCACGAGCTTACCGGGCTTTTCGCCGGGGCCGGGGATTTCCACCATTTCTTTTTCGTTGACAATCTGCGTATGCGGGACACCGCCAAGCGTGTAATTGACACGCAGCTTTTTGACTGTGTTGTACGCAGGGTCGCCTGCAAGCTCGTTTCCGGCAGTCACGGACAGTGTGTTGTTCTTGACCATGCTCGCCAGGGTGGCCGTCACGGAAACCTGCGTCGAGGGGATAATTGCGGACGCTGTCGAGACCGGCTGCCAGCCTGACGCCGCGCTGCCTGCCCGGTCCCAGCCGGTCAGCTCGGCGCGGGCGTCATAGGACTCCCCTTGAAGCATGTCGGAATAAGTGATTGGGCCGGTCCGGCCACGCCATGTCCCATCGGTCATGACGACCTGGTGCGTCCCATCTGTGTAGGTGATGTCCATCTGGAGGCGAAGCGCAGGCCGGGAGCCGTACAGGTTGCGCTGACGTGAAAACCCGACATAGCCGCTGTACCAGCCGTCTCCCACAATCGCCCCGATCATGTTGGCTCCAGGGTGCAGGGCCGCTGTCACATCGTAAGCCTGATACTCGATCCGTTTGTTGTAATCGGTCCAGCCGGGAGCCAGCACGGCATCGCCCAGCTTCGCGCCGTTCAGATGCAGCTCATACACCCCCCGCGCCGTCGCGAAGATGGTGGCCTGCTTGACCGGCTTGCCGACAATGAAGCTTTTACGCACATACGGGCTGGGCGGCAGGTTGTCCCCGTCGATCTGCGTATCACGCGGCGTCTGAGCGGCGATCCATTCCGCTTTCCAGTCAGACGGCTTCAGCAGGCCCATCTGCCATATGCCGACCGCGCTGCCCGGTGTCGGCTGCCCGTCTTTGTCCCAGGCGCGTACTTTCCAGAAGCACTGCTGCCCGGACTGCAAGGGCAGGCCATGATACTCAAGCGCGACTGAATTGTCGGACACAACCTTGCCGCTGTCCCACAGATCCCCTTTGTCCGCGGCAAGTGTCTCTTTGCTCCGAGCGACCAGGATCTCGTAAGCAGTCTGCTTCTGACCCCGCGTGGTGGACAGTAGCTGCCAGCTCAGACGCGGATGCAGGGCATCGATCCCCAGCGGGTCTTCTTTGTATTCACAGCGCAGGTGATCGACCCGGAGAGCAGCACCGGCCTGTTCCAGAATGAGCGGGGGCAGGCTGACCGGACGCAGAGTGGTGTTCACCAGATCGACCGTTGCCAGGGGGGACGCAAGTGTCGCCGCCGCAATTTTGCCTCGGCTGTCTGTTTGCGAGGGCCAGAGGGCATGGGTCGCGGGAACAGCAATCGCCGCCGTCGCGGCGGCAAGGGAGGCACATAAAAGCAGTCTTGACTTCATAAAATCTTTCCGAAACCGGCAGTGCCGATTAGTCTTGAAACAGGGCTGCCTCTCCCTTCCTTCTCTTTATGAGAAAGAAAACAGAGGCAGCATATTGGAAACGCTTCGCAAAGCAAGTGAAAGAGAATTACTGAGTGCTAAAGGTCACGGCAAAGGGGTTGCCCATCTGGCTGCTGCCGGTGCCCGCGGCCATGCCGGTGTTTGTTGCTCCACCATTACAGTCGGTTACAATGGGGGTGCCACCTTGATTGCAATCGGAAGCCATCGCCACGGAGCCCGGAGAAACCGCACTGCCGCGAAGCCATTTGACATGCCCGTCGATCATCAAATAATTCGAGCCGTCTGTGTGGCGACCTGGCTGTGCCACGCTCGTGATACCGCCAAGATACCCCGTGACCAAATCTCCACCGTGTCCGTTTCCATCCGCAAGCGGAAAGACATAGGCATCGGAAGCCGGATCATTGCCATTGGCTACGCTGGAGACGATGTTGTCACCGGGAACTTCCTGCGTATCGGTCAAAGGAGCATGAATGCCCTGCACTTCACATAGCAGGACTGTGCTTGCCGGGGCGACCTGTGAGGCAATCCCCTGACCCAAATGTGGATCGGTAGCTCGACTGACGGGGTCATTTCGCGTCAGGTTCAGGTTCGCAGCATAGGAGTTTCTATAGGATGTGATACCGTTGCTGACGCCATCAGCGCCACCAGCAGAAGAGTCATCCGGGCATTTGTAAACGCCGGTCGCCTTGACGTAAGGATAGACTTCTCCACCCCAGCCCTGGCCGAGGTTACCACGACAGCCGCTAGGGAACATCTCATCGTAGTCCTGGCTGTACTGGATAAATGCGAGGCCGAGCTGCTTTTCATTAGACTGGCAGGAAGCCCGGCGTGCGTTTTCGCGTACCTTTTGGAAGACAGGGAACAAAATTGCGGCTAGGATCGCGATAATGGCGATGACGACGAGCAGCTCGATCAGCGTAAAGCCGGAACGGCTGCGTTTCAGGGTAGATGTAAACATGATGTCTCTTTCCCGGCCCGGTGATAGTGGGCCTTCGTGTAATAGCAGATAGAGCAAATAAGAAAAACAATGGAAACCCAAAAGAAATCCAAATGCCTCCTTAAGATAACACATTATGCACCATCTGTCAAGCGAAATTAGGAGTGATTTCAAAAAACTTTTGCCGGGGGTATCAACCCCCGGCAAGATTGTGCTTTTTGGTTGTTTGGTTTGGGTCAGTTTGGATCAGTTATCTATTGGTCAGTTATTTGGTGCTGAATGTCAGCACCGCAGTAGGGCCGCCTGTGCTTGCAGTCAGGTTCAGGTTATCGGTGGTCGCCGCTTGGTAGGTGCCCGCGCCAGCCTGATCCTGGTACTGATTGGAAGCGCTCGGCGTGAAGCCGGAGCTGATCTGGGTTGGCCGGAGGTACTTGACATGGCCGTCGGTCGCAAGGAAGCAGCTACCGGGATCATGCCGTGTCGGCGAAGTTACCGCCTGACGGCCTCCCAGATGCCCGGTAGCACCGGCGAGGTTTGAGGCAAAATAAAAGTCTTGATCAAGAGGATCAGCATCGGGATCGACTGAGGCCATGTAACAGTCCGCAGTGACACCCGACAGGGACTGCGACGGGTCCATGCCTTGACCAGTGCCGTTAGGATTGGCATTCGCCTCAAACATCATGACAGTGGTGAAGGGGGCAGCCAGGAGTGCAAGCGAATTGCCGGGCAGGTTTTCGTTGAGTGCGTAAGACACCAGTCCCCATGTCTTGGTCGTGCTGTCGTCGGGGCAGATATAGACGCCGGTGCTTTTGACATACGGATAGAGTTGGAACGCCCAGCCGTCTCCGCTAACTCGATGAGTATCCGCAGGCTTGCCGACATAACAGTTTGCAGATAAGCCAACCTGACCGGTCGGAAACTGCTCGTCTGCATCCTGCGTGTACTGGGTGAAGGCAAGACCGATTTGCTTCTCATTCGAGAGGCAGGAAGTACGCCGCGCGTTTTCTCGGACTTTCTGGAACACGGGGAACAAAATAGCGGCAAGGATCGCAATGATCGCGATGACGACAAGCAGCTCGATCAGCGTAAAGCCGACGCGGCTGCGTTTAGAGGTGGTAGACATGAATTCTCCTTCTTGCCCTGGTTTTAGGGCTTTTTCAACAGTAGTAATTGAGAGCAAGTAAGCTAAACGCGGTTGAAATCCAAAAGAAACCCATTTCTCAATCCAAGATAACACACTGAAGGGGTTCTGTCAAGTAGAATTTGCCGGAGTTTGAAAATAAATGCGGGAACAGAGAAGAAATTATTTCATCGGGAAACGGGCGCAGGAGGAGCGGACAATCAGGCGTGTCGGCAGCAGGACATGCTGGAAGACAACCGGGGCACCAGCGGGGGCGGCAAGGTGTGCCAGTAGAATGCCCATCGCCTTTCGGCCCATATGCTCAAAGGGCTGATGAACTGTCGTCAGCGGCGACGGGTGCGGGGCATCGCGGTCCAGGTCATCAAAGCCCATGACACTGATCTGCTCGGGAACCGGCACGCCGCATGCCTTCAGTGCGATTAAAAGCGCGTGTGCCAGCAGATCGTTCATGGCAAAGATGGCAGTCGGCGGCTCCGGCAGCGAAAGGAAATGGTCGACGGCGGCCATGACAGGGGGATGCATGCTGGTCGGATGAGACAGCCGAACAACCCATTCCGGCGGCGATGCGATTCCCTGAGCCAGCAGTGCTGCCTGGTAGCCCCGTTCACGCTCACGAACCGGGGCCGTGTCACCATCCATCGTCAGATGCCCGATACGCCGGTGCCCAAGTTCCAGCAGGTAAGTCACCGCCTCTTGAGCCGCCTCCGCATTGTCGATCCCGACAAAGTTGCAGACAAACCCCGGCGGGTATCGATCCACCAGCACCATGGGAATACCGGTTTCCTGAAGGCGTCGAAGATCAGTAAGGGTCTCGGCGTATCCCTGCTGCCACATGACGACCCCCCGGATCGCTTCGTTCCGTATTACCTCGAAGGCCTGACGCTCCCGCCGAAACGTCTCTTCACGAGTCTCTCCGTAGTTATCTACCACGACCAATTGATAGGGCGCTTCTGCCTGCCGGAGAATATGCAGCGCCCCCCGCTGAATATTGGAAGTAGCCGGGTAATGGGGAGTCTGCGGAGACAAAAGCGCCAGGGTCTGAAGTGCGACAGAAGGCGACCTCCTTGCGTCGGCTGACCGAGAATGTGCGGTGTCCTGAGACGAAGCGCTGACACGGGAACGCCGCCCCGGCTCACGGACAATCAGGTCTTTCTGGGCAAGTGACGACAGCGCTGCCCGGATCGTCGACCGGTCTGCCCGGAACTCCGCCGCCAGCTCACGCTCGGTCGGAAGCCACTCCCCGGATTGATACTCCCCGCGTTCGATACGCCCAAGCGGGGTGCCCTCTAGCCGCTCCGCAGCCGGCAGACGGGTCTCAATCCTGGTCTCATTTCTTATCTCATTCGCGGAACGACTCATCTGAAACCCCTAATCCCGTCACTCTTCATCACTCCATCACAAATCCAAAATAGCATATCTGGATAACTTTGTCAATCAAAAAAGCAAAACAGGTGATCACTGCGCCCATCTTTCATAAAGCCCATGCAAAAAGCGGGCGCTGAAAGTCGGCGGCAACGCCGGGGCGGACCGCGCCCAATCTCTCTCAAACTGCGCCGACAGCTCAGCGACAACGCTTCCCCCATGCATCTCGACATCCGTTTCGCCCACCCACTCAAAGCCGCCCCGCGTCCAGTTGGTGGAACCCGCCACGGCGCTCAGACCATCGAACACAGCCATCTTCAGATGCAGGCGCACGAAGTCGCGCCCAAGCTGATAAAGATGCACCGCGATTCCCGCGTCCAGCAGCCTCTCGACCGCCCCCGCATTGAGAATCCCTGCCGGGCCGATTGGCCCCATCACCTGCGGGTCCAGCAGGACACGCACCCGGACACCCCGGCAGTGACACGCAATCAGTGCCTCGATCAGCGGCGTCCGCCCGATCTCACACAGCGCGACGCAAACCGACTTTTCCGCCCGCCACAGGTTCTGTTCCAACGCCGTCTGCGTTGTTCGGCATCCCCTCCCCGTGCCGACGATCCGTGCCAGCGTCGGCCCCGCCGCGGTCAGCGCCACGCCGGAAAACGGCGCAATCTTTTCAAACTCTTTTTCCGCTTTCGGCAGTGCCCCGCCGCAGGCTAGGTCCCATTCCAGATCAAACTGCCGGCTCAATTCAGCCGCAACCGGCCCGGCTATCCGCATCATCAGGTCATGATAGTGCCGAAACAGAGTCCCGACATTCATGCCGCCGACCAGCGCTTCTTGATCGTCCACGACGATATAGTTGTGATGCGATAGCGGCGCTTTCTCCGGCGACTCCGGCCAGGAGCGCGAATCAGTCCGCCGGACATCGATCCCGAGCCGCCGCAAGTGCTGATACATCCGCTGACATTCCCACAAAACACCCGGCAGCGTCGGTCCCAGTCCGAGGGCACGGTCCAGCAGCACTTTCACGTCCACCCCCGCCGCCTGCTTTGCTGTCAGAACTGCACACATCCGTTCTGCATCCGGCCCGCCGAACAAGTAGAACGTCACCCGGATCGTCTTCTGCGCCCGTTCCAGCATTTGTACCATCTCGGCATAGGCCGCACCATCAAAAAGCGCCGCCGCTTCTGTTTTCTGAAACTCCGGGCCTGACATCTTTGCTGCTTTCCAGCTCTGAGAAATTACGTGTCGGGCGACTGAAGTCGCCTGTTCTTTGTTTTCTTGTCCCTAAACTTATAAAAAAGGCCGCACTGTCACGGTCTTCCCATCACTGACAAACGTGATCGCACCCTGCTGATCTGTTCGGTAGACTTGTACCCCATGTGCGGCCAATCGCCCCAGCGTCGATGGAGCCGGATGGCCGAACCGGTTATGTCGACCGCATGAGATCACGGACAGGCGCGGCTGAAGCCGGGTCAGCCAGTCGTCGCCAGTCGCATTTTTGGACCCATGATGCCCTGTCTTCAGCACATCGCACGCTAAATCGCTGTGTGCGCCCAGCATTGCGCCCTCCGCCTCGTTCTGTGCATCCCCGGTGAGGATAAACCGCGTAGTGCCATATTGCAATTTGAGCCCCACTGAGTAGTTATTGATCGTCGCATCATCACTTCCCGTCCCGTACAATGCCGCCGTACCGAAGTCGCTGCTTTGGGGAGGGTTAAGCACTGTCAATGTTACTCCATCACGCATGTCGAGTGTCTGACCCCGCACAGCCCGCGCACAGGGGATTTTATTGCGCTCCAGCAGGCTTCGGAACTCCTCATAGGCAGGGGGAGGATAGGGCAGCGTTGTCCCATCCAGCACTGCCCCGATCTGCGGTCCGCGCACCACCGCCGCCAGACCGCCGACATGGTCGCCATGCGGGTGTGTCGCGATCAAAACATCGATCCGGTTGATCCCCAGAAACTGCAAAAACGGCACGACAATCTTTGTTCCGACATCCGTATCCCCCGCCGCCGTTTCGTCGCTGGTTCCCCCACCGTCCACGAGAATTGTCCGTCCGCTCGGCGTGATAATCAGCGTACTGTCACCTTGCCCGACATCGATTGCGATCACCCGCAGCTTCCCCACATCCGGGTCATGCCGCC
>JBPBQB010000038.1:0-39089 GCA_050954545.1 Janthinobacterium lividum
CGACGCTGGGGAGATCGGCGGCAGAGCGGCTGAATGAGAAGGTCTGAGGCTACTGCGGGGAAGAAGAATGTCGGGCGACTGAAGTCGCGGCAACAAAAGCACAAAGTCCACCTGCGTGGACTCATATAGAGTTCAGACAATCTGTATTAACCTGCGAAGGCAAGTTTTGTGAACTTGTTGCCGCGACTTCAGTCGCCCGACATTCTTCTTCCCCGCCTTATCTCTCTTGCACCAAACCAATCTGCGTGTTACAATAGAAGCAGCCTTGCAGTGCTCAGGAGCTTCCACCTATGAACAGCAGATTTTCGCAGATGTCCACGCCCCCGCCAAGCGGTCTTCCTCCTGGATATGGCGCTCCACCTCCCGGCTACGGGGCACCGCCTCCCGGCTACGGGGCACCGCCTCCCGGCTACGGGGCACCGCCTCCGAAAAAGAATAACACGGCGACAATTGTACTGATCGTGCTGGGCGTTGTGTTCGGCGGCGGCATCTTTGTCGTTGCTATTCTTGCGGCGATACTCTTTCCAGTGTTTCAAAAAGTGCGTGGGAACGCCCGGCTGGCTTCCTGCGAAGCGAATGTCCGGCAGATCGACTTGGGCTTGATGCAGTATCAGCAGGATCACAACGATAAATTCCCGCCTTCTGCCGCGGCTTACAAAGACGCGATCTATCCTTACGTCAAGAGCGACCTGATCTTTCACTGTCCTGCGGATCAAGCGGGTACGATAGACTACGCCTTGAACGCTAAACTTCAGGGAAGGAGCATCGATAACCTTGCCCACCCCGAGGAGATCGTGACGGTTTATGAGGGGCATAACCAGATACTGGACTTCCGGCATGATGGCAGAGCAGTGGTCGGGTTTGCCGACGGTCATGACCGAGCTTTGACTGAAGCTCAAGCACAGCATCTGAAATGGCAGCCATAACAAAAAACGGCCCGCTGAGTTTGTATTCAGCGGGCCGTTCTACTTGGAACTAGCGATTACGTATTGTCGCCGATAGTAGCATCCTGCGCGGCAGTGGTTCTACCCTGCGTCGCCGCGCTTTCGTCATGGAACAGATAATTCGACGACTCCGGGTCAAGTGCCCCGGATGGTGTCTGAGCGACTAGCTGAGCGAAGTGATCCAGATCGTGCTGAAGCTTCTGCTCAAAGTGCTTGCCTGCGCCAAGCTTTTCGCCGACGTCGCCTAAAACTCCAGCAGGCGGTGTGTAACTGAGGGTGACATGGACTTTGGTCTGGCTGTCACCGACCGGCTCGAAAGTCACGACACCGTGGTTCTGGAGGCCGTCGATGGAGCGCCAGCCAACTTGTTTGCCTTCAATCCAGTTTTCGTTAACAGCATCCCATTCATGGGTGCCGACAACGTCTGCGGCCCAGTGACTAGTCTGGCTGTCTTTGTAAGTCACTTCTTTGATGTAGGACATAAACTTTGGAAAGTCATTGAAATGCGTGAATAGCTGATAAACTTGATTGGACGGTGCATTGATAGTTACCGCCGCTGAGTGTGTGTATTCGGACATGAGATTTCTCTTTCTGAATTGTGTGCGCTGACTCGGTCCTTCCGACTACTTTTCTGATTACTTCTTCGAAGGGTCGTGGCCCCAATTCATTAACGAGTAGCGCCAATGCGTGTCAGTGGTGTCGCCGGATGGTTTCTCTGCGAGGTGGCGATGCACGTAGCTGATTACCCGCTTCATCTGCGAGATGTCGTCTTCCGAGTAATCGCCGTGCTTCTTATGCAGAAGCTCAGCAATGCTGCGGCCTGACTGATGTCCGGTCGACTCGCCTTTTCCATCCTGTTTCTGGCCGACAGCTTTGGAGTTATCTGTTTCCAGCCAGCGAGTGATCTCACTGGCTGTCATGTTGACTGCATCCCCGAACTTTTTGGTTACGTCCGCATTTTCGTCCGCCATCGTTTGTTCTTTCTAGTCTGTTTTCTTCAAGTCGCCCGGCTTGTGGGCCGCTTCTTTGTGCGACTTGTCGGTTTCAACCAGATACTCCGGGTTATCTTCAGAATCTGCGACGTGGTGCTTTTTGATGTCCATCGGCGCGGTCAGCTTCTTTTCGACTCTGCCTTCGGTCTTGCCGTGGGACGTTTCCCACTCGACATGGTCGCCTTTTTTCAGGTCGTCAGCCATTACATATTCTTCCCGCTCATATCACTCGGCATTGAAGCTGGCTTCAGCACCGGCATAGTGGCGGCGTGAACACCGAGGCCGCTGCCGACCTGAAAGATCATCTTGGTATGATCTTCGATGGTGGGAAGGTTCTTTGAGGCGAACGCCGTAAAGCCGGCGCTGCTGCCCATTGCGATTTCTTTCTCGAACAGCTTGACAGTGTCGGCATGAGCTTTTTCCTGAGATGCCATGTAGGCTTTGTCAAACGCGGCACCGGACAGGCTGGAGAGTTTAGCGATGACTGCTTTGTGCATCGGATCGGTGTCGGTCGGCAGCGATGTTTTGGCGTCCTGAGCAACTGTCTTCAGTTCAGCGTTCGCGGCGCTGTGCTCCTTGACCATACGGCGAGCGACATTCATGACCCGCATATTGTGGGTCTTGGTAAGAGCGATTTGGCTGGACTTGACTTCGAAAATACCGCCCTGGGCCGCCTTCATCGCAAACTGTTTATCCATCGGGGCAACAGCGGCCATTGCAGCGGCAGACAGGGTCAGCAGCATTCCTGAAGCGACTGCTCCAGACATCATTTTTTTGGTAAACATGGGCTTCGAATTACTCTTTCTAATGGGAGTGAATATGCCGAAGTTTTCCCTATCTGCGTCGAAAGTAAACGCTCCGATAAAAAAGCGCGTGTTTGCTCTAATTCTCTTCATTGAAGCCGCCGATAATGGTTTTAAGATTGTGATAAAAATTATGGTAAGCATTAGAAATGCGGAGGAGAAGCGATGCGCCTTGTAACGCGTTCCGACTTTGATGGGTTGATTTGTGCGGCTTTGCTGAAGCAGGTCGAGAAGATTGATTCGATTCAGTTTGTTCACCCGAAGGATTTGCAGGACGGTAAGTTTGAAGTGACTGCCGATGATGTCCTGACCAACGTACCGTATGTCCCCGGCTGTGGCCTGTGGTTCGACCATCATGCCACGGAGATCGAGCGAATAGTTGGACACGTCGAGTTCCAGGGCGACTGCTGGCTGGCCCCAAGTGCCGCCCGCGTCGTCTACGATTACTACGGCGGGTCAGCCCGGTTCCCCGGCATTGAAGAAATGATGCGGGAGGTCGATAAAGCTGATGCGGCATTGTTCACGCACGAAGACATTCTGCATCCCACAGGCTGGCCGCTGCTTTCGTTTTTAATGGATGCCCGAACGGGCCTGGGCCGGTTCCGCGACTATCGTATCAGCAACTACCAGCTCATGTATGATTTGATCGATGCCTGCATGACCAAAAGCATCACTGAGATTCTGGCCCTGCCCGATGTTCAGGAGCGTGTCGTGCGCTACTTCGAGCAGGACACCCTGTTCCGCAAGATGCTGGCTGACCACACCTGGACTCAGGGAAATGTTGTCATCACCGATCTGCGAGACGTGACTTCCATTCCCTGCGGCAATCGTTTCCTCGTGTATGCCCTCTACCCGGAAACAAATACGTCCATCTGGATCGTCAACGGCTTCCAGGGCCAGAACTGCGTTTTTGCCTGCGGCCACAGCATTCTGAACAAGACTTCACAGACTCACATCGGTTCCCTCACGCGCCTCTTCGGCGGCGGCGGCCATGAAGCCGCAGGAACCTGTCAGGTGCCTCACGAAGATGCCGAAGAAACCCTGCGTGAGCTGGTCATCTCCATGAACGCCGACGAGAAATCCGTGGCTGACGATGCATGGACATTGGCGAAGGCGGCGTAGAACCTACCCCGCCCGGTTTGTCATCAATATAGTCATGGGAATTATGTTTCCATGACTGCCTCTGACGCTTCGGTAAATATCCCGCAAAAAGTGCTGCTGGTCCATGACCGGCTCTGCGCCGAATACCATTGCCCCATCGCTTACTTCCATGAACTGGACCCGCTGAGCGAACTGATCTCCTCGCTTCTTTCTCACCGAACCAAGAACGCCGACTCGCACCGCGCCTACCAGAACCTTCAATCCAAGTTCCCCGCAGGCTGGGCTGCTGTCCGGGATGCACCGGTCGCGGAAGTGCAGGCCGCGCTGGCCCCCTGCACCTGGCCGGAGCAGAAAGCGCCGCGTATCCAGGATATTCTGCGGCGTATCACGGAAGAGCGCGGCGATCTCTCGCTGGACTTTCTCGAAGACCTCGACGTGCCCGAAGCCCGAACCTGGCTGGAACGTCTGCCCGGTGTCGGTCCCAAGACCAGCGCCGCCGTGCTCTCTTTCAGCCGCCTGCATCGACGCGCCCTGCCGGTCGACAGCCATCATCACCGTGTCGCCATCCGTCTCGGCCTTATCCCGGCGAGTGTCGCCGTCGGCCCGTCCCATGTCCTGCTCGAAGCCCAGCTTCCTGCCGATTGGACCGCCCAGCAGGTCTATGACAACCACGAAGTTTTGATGCTCCACGGTCAGCGCTGCTGCTTCCACCAAAACCCCGACTGCCCCCGTTGCGTCGTGTTGGATTTGTGTCCGTTTGGACAAGCCAGGCAGATATGATTATGGAAAAGTTTCTGGCTGGGTGCTTCCTGATCCTGCTTGTTTTAACAGCACCTTTAGGCATCTTAAGCTGGCGGAATGGAAGCTTGCTCCAGCGGGCGTCACCCCCGGAAGCCGTTTTTCGGCGGCGGCGTACTACCCGTGCCTTTGCGCTCTGCGCTTCCCTGCTATTGGCTGTTGGTACTCCATATATCATTTGGCTTCGCCTAGAGCCTGTTATGCACTTTTTTAGAACAGCAGGCAGCTATTACGGATATTGTTTATCAGCCTACTTGCTTAGCCGAACCCGAATAACGCGGGTTGCTGGCCGAAATACTCTAAATTCAGCCGCGCCAGGGGCAAATCAGACCAAACAAGCCTACAAAGTGCATAACAGGCTCTACAGGATCAGCATGCACAGTCCCCTGTCAACTTATCGCAAAGTGATCTTGCCATCGCTCAGATTACAACGCTTGCGGTTGTGGCCGTTGCAGCCGGAGTTGGACTATGGTTACTATGTTTCTGCCTTCCAGAAGAACTACGTCTCAACTTTGACAAACGCACGTATCGTCTCACAAAAGGCTGGCCGCCGCTTGGCTTGACACGCTTAGGCACTTGGGATGACATCGGTGGGATTTACATCAAATACATAGGATCGCTCTATTTGATTTGCCTGAGTTACAGACATCCGGCGGGGCGGTGGACTCTGATCGGCATAGCAGGCAGGCACCGTGGAGCGGTGACGCTTGCGAAAGATTTGGCGCTCCGCTTGTCCCTGCCGACGATTAATCCCCCAGATGGAAGATAATCTTGATTGTTTAACAGGTCTACGACAACCAGGAAGTCTTGATGCTCCACGGTCAGCGCTGCTGCTTCCACCAAAACCCTGACTGCTCCCGCTGCGTCGCGCTGGACTTATGTCCATTCGGGCAGGCGCGAACATAAAGGATATTCGCTGAGATGTGCTGAACAGGGAGGCATTGCGAAGCCTTAAGAGGAGCCACTCCATGACACGCCCATTCTGCTTTTTCCTGATGCTGCTTGCTGTCCTGACATTCACGCATCCTGCCGCCTGCCAGTCTACGGATTTTGTCGCGGCTTTGTCTGGTGAGAAGCACCCACTGACACTGAAGCTCAAAGATTTAGATAGCTCATGGCGGAGTTTTACCCTAACAAGATCTGCTGGGATAGATATTACAGCGATGCTGGCCCCCGAGCTAAATACAGCGGCGATAAGCAGTTCCTATTTTACACAAGGCGAGACTGTTGCTATCGGCAGTGCAATGTTTTTGGTGAGCTACCATTACCCCTTAAATTCGAGTGACCCACAAACTGCTGTTCAAGGCAGTAAGCCACTGCCACAAACGCCGAATACACTCATTACACTTTCTTTGATTAACATCAACTATGTCAGCAGTTTTGATAATATTCGGCCCTTTGTTCTTGCGGGCGTAGTGACGCCGATTGTGTTGGCTGATCCGAATCAGGTCTCCATGAGCAATCTTCATCAAATTGGTGTTGCCGTAGTGCAATATACACAGGATCATAATGAGGTGCTGCCTCCGATGAAGAGTGTAGCAGAAGCAGATGATGCTCTTCATCCATATATAAATGATGTTAAGATCTTTGAGAATCCTATAACCCACCAGCGTTATCAAACTAACACCTCGCTTGTTCATCGTAATCTTGCAAGTGTTGAAGAGGCTGGTGCAATGGTGATTTATTACGAAACTAGTTCAGACGCCGACGGCAAGAGGGCCGTTTTGTTTTTGGACGGCCATGTAGAGCGCGTCACTGAAGCTGACTGGCAGCGGCTCAAAACGGCCTCTCATGTCCCGAACCCACCACAAGGGGTACAATAACGGTATGGCGGAAGGCGGGATGTTCGAAAGACTTGATTCATCTGGTAGAACTGGAACAGATGCAGGCACAAAAAGAAGCCTCTCAGGTATAATGGCCCCACTATGTGTCGTATTTTAGTCGTTGATGATGAAGAAGAAGTGCGTGAAGCGGTCCAGCGGCGGCTGACCCGAGAAGGGTACCGGGTTGAGACCGCGCCCGGCGAGGAAGCGGGCATCGAAAAGATGCAGACTGCCGAGCGAGCCTATGACATTGTCATTACCGACATGAGCATGGAAGACTCGGGGTCCGGCATTCGGATTCTGGAAAACGCCGTCGCCCGCGATGTCTTCACGGAAGTGATTATTTTGACCGCCTACGGCAATGTCGCCAACGCTGTCGAGTGCATGAAGCGCGGGGCGTTTGATTACGTCGAGAAGAACATGCCGAATGTCGATGTCTTTGAGCTGTTATGCTTGAAAGTAGCCCAGGCCGTCGAGCGCCGCCGAAGCGCGGTGGATACGGTTCGCCGCCTGGAAGCATTCAGCAAGAGCCGGGGCGTGATTGATCTCGCGCAGTAGTCGAGTGCCGGACACGTGGGACTGAAGTCCTACGCTGTGGGGCGCAGACGCCTAATGTCCGAGGTCGCGGACAGGGAACCGGATAGCGATTATAATCTGCTCCTTGTCCATGCAGATGGACATTAGGTGTCCGCGCCCCACAGCGCTGAACTTTAGTTCCACGCGCCTGATACTGCATAACATCAGTTACACATTTGTCTCTCACAGCAATAATCTCGCAAAAATAACATTGGCGAAGGGCAGGCGATGACACAACTTTCCGGCGACATTTTGCAGCATTGGGACACGTCTTCATCCCGCGAATGGCTGATCACAAACGGGATCGGCGGTTACGCTTCTTCCAGCCTCTCCGGTGCTAATACGCGCCGCTATCATGGCCTCCTTGTGCCGGCATTCTCCCCGCCGCTGGGCCGGGCGGTGCTGCTGTCGAAGGCGGAAGAAGAAATACGGGTCGAAGACCAGTTGTATCAGTTGTCGGCCAACAAGTACCCCAGCGTCGTCCAGCCGCAGGGATTTCGGCATTTGACTTATTTCAGCACCCGGCCAGTCCCGACATTCACTTTCATCTTCCATGAAGAGACAGTCGTGCTGGAAAAGCGCATCTGGATGGCGCACGGCCTGAACACGGTCTACATTCAGTACACCCTGGTCAAGTCTCCTGAGCCTGTCAAGCTTGGCATCGTACCCCTGCTGGCGTACAAAGATTATCATACCGAGCAGCACCGCTGGGACGGCTTCACCGCCGAATTGACCCATGAAGCCGATGGTCGGCTGAAGTTTGTCGCGTTTCCGACTGCCAATCCTCTCTTTATGACAATGAAGCCGCCGTTTGGGTTTGTCGATCACAGCGGCTGGTTCTTTAACTTCGAGCACCCGCGTGAGCAGGAGCGGGGTCTGGATTTCACGGAAGACCTCTACTGCCCCGGACGCTTCAGCGGCATTCTCTCGCCGGGCCAAACGATCACTCTGATCGCGACCGTCGAGACCGAAACCCCGGAAGAGCCGGAGATCGCGCTGACTCAGGAGATCGCCCGGCAGAAGGCGCTGCTGGAGACCGCCGGGGTCAAGCCCGGCGATACAGCGCATGAGACGCTTACACTCGCTGCCGACCAGTTTGTGATTGAAAACTCGGAGAAAGTCGCCCGGGCGACGATTATGGCCGGCTACCCCTGGTTCACGGACTGGGGCCGGGACACAATGATTTCCCTGCCGGGTCTGTGCCTGACTACCAAACGTTTCAGCGTCGCAAAAGAGATTTTATCGGCCTTTGCCGGGGCAGTCCATAACGGCCTTCTACCCAATCGATTTTCCGATAACGGCACGGGAGCCGAATACAACACAGTCGATGCCAGCCTCTGGTTCTTCCAGGCGATCTACGCCTACGCCGAAGCGTCGGGCGACTGGCAGTTCGCGCAGACCGAGATGCTGCCCGTCCTCCAAACCATTCTCAAAGCCCACATCGACGGCACCGATTACAATATCGGTGTCGATCCCGCCGACGGTCTGCTCCATGCCGGACAGCCGGGCGTTCAGCTCACCTGGATGGATGCCAAAGTGGGAGACTGGGTCGTGACCCCGCGTATCGGCAAGCCGGTCGAGATCAACGCCCTCTGGCATAACGCCCTCTGTGTCGCCGCCGAGATCGCGGACCGGGCCGGTCAAGCACCGTTTGCTGCCGACTGCCGGACACGGGCTGCTCAGGCCAAAGATTCATTTTGGCATCTCTTCTGGAACCCGGCCACGCATTCCCTGTTCGATGTCATCGGTTCGGACGGTCAGCCGGACGCCTCGCTGCGCCCGAACCAGATCTTCGCCGTCAGCCTGCCGTTTCCGGTGATCGACGGCGAACGGGCAAAATCCGTAGTCGACGTCGTCGCTAGTCAGCTCTTGACTCCCTTCGGTCTGCGGACCCTTGCGCCGGGTTCCCCGGATTACCATCCCCATTACGCCCCCGGCGACCAGACCGCCCGCGACGGCGCGTACCATCAGGGAACAGTCTGGGCCTGGCTGCTCGGAGCCTTCTGCGAAGCCCACTTCAAAGCCTACGGCGACAAAGCCAAAACCCGCGGTCTTCTTGCGGACTTGCTGAAAACCGGTCTGACCGAGTACGGCATCGGCACACTCGCTGAAATCTGTGATGCCGATTCCCCCTACGCCCCCAACGGCTGCCCCGCCCAGGCCTGGAGTGTCGCCGAAGTGCTGCGCGTGTACGCGCTGCTGAACTGACCCACCTCCTTGCTTCGCAGGGGTCCTCCCGAAACGGGAGGACGAAGAGTATCAGACGCGCAAATATAGGCGAAACCAAAACTTGAAGTGAACCCCTCTGTCCGTACCACTGGGTAGAGGCAACTCCTGCGGGTACACTACCCAAACGGAGACGAGTATGCCCACCAAAACGCCGCGCACTTTTACGCGGGAGTTCAAGCTTGACCTGTGCCGCCAAATCCACAGCGGCCAAAAGCGGCCCGCCCAGCTTTGCCGTGAGCATCAGATCACGGAAGGACTGCTCCTGCGCTGGCGACGCGAATACGAGATGCGGGGCGAAGCGGCCTTCTCGACCAAAGAGACTACCGAAGCGTCCCCGACGGCTCTGTTGGAGCAAAAGGTAGCGGAACTGGAACGCTTCTGCGGGCAGCTTTCCTTGGAGAACGCCCTCTTAAAAAAGTTAGCCAGCACGCAACGCCCGCCGAACGGTACGCTGTGATCACGGCGCATCGGCAAGCACATCCCGCTGCCTCGGTGCGGCAAATGTGCCAGATGCTCGGCGTGTCCCGCTCCTGGCTCTATGAAAAACCCGTAACGGCAGAGCCAACGGAGGAAGACACACTCCTGCGCGATGCGATTGAGCGGCTGTGCTTAGAGTTTCCTGGCTATGGCTACCGCCGCGTCACCGCCCAGCTTCACCGCGACGGCTGGACGGTCAATCACAAGCGAGTGCTGACCGTTATGCAGACCGAAAGCCTGCTGTGCCGCCTGCAAAGAGCGTTCCGCCTGCCCTCGGTAGGTTCAACAAAAGCGGCCTATCCGAACCTGACGCAGCACTTGACCTGACGCAGCACTTGACGGTGACGAAGCTCGATCAGGTCTGGGTGGTGGACATGACGTATATTCGCTTGCCGCAGGGCTTTGTGTACCTGGCCTGCGTGCTAGATGGTTTTAGCCGCCGCGTGATCGGCTGGCACTTAGCGCGGGACATTGACACGCGCCTGACATTGGCAGCGCTGAACAAAGCGATTGCCACCCGCCGTCCAGCGATTGCCACCCGCCGTCCAGCGATTGCCACCCGCCGTCCAGCGATTGCCACCCGCCGTCCAGCGATTGCCACCCGCCGTCCAGCGATTGCCACCCGCCGTCCAGCGATTGCCACCCGCCGTCCACAGGCTGGCCTGATCCACCATTCGGATCGGGGCGTTCAGTATGCGAGCGCGGAGTATGTCACCCGCCTCAGCGAGATCGGAGCGTGTCCCAGTATGAGCAAAGCAGGCTGTCCTTACGATACGAAGTAATGGCCTCCTGGACATACAATGCGAAGGCGGAGAGCTTTTTCAAGACGCTCAAGAAAGAGGAGGTCTATCTCAGCCAGTACCAGAACTTTGAGGAAGCGCGGACCAATCTCGGCGCGTTTCTGGACGACGTGTACAACGTCAAGCGCCTGCATTCCAGCCTCGGCTACTTGCCGCCGACGGAGTTCGAGGCGAACTTGACGAACTGACCCGTACCCGCAAAAGTTGACTCTCGCCACTGGTACGGAAAATGGGGTTCAGTCCAACTCCTACCCTTCCCGCTTCAGGAGGGGAAAGCGAGGGACGAGCAGGGGTGGGTTCAAAAAAAGCCCCGCCGTTTCCGGTGGGGCAAAAAGAGAAACACGATGACAGATGCAAATCTGACACACTCATTGTAGGCTTCTCTCTAACCTCTGCACACTGCTATCAATACCGGCTTTCCCGCCGAATAGACAACGAAAGAACGCCCCTATGTCTGTTGATCCCACGCAAGACTTTGTCACGCCCGGCACGAACCTGACTGTCGAAGGTGTCCCGCCGATCCCGAACACGCTGGCGGTGACACTGCGGCGCTATACCGAGTTCCGCGCGGCGCTGTTTGCCGACTGGCACCCGACAAGGCGCGAAATGCTGATTCGAACACGGTTTGCGGACACAGCGCAGGTGCATTCAGTCGCCTTTCCCGGCGGCGACCGTCATCAGATGACTTTCTTTGCCGATACTGTCGGCGCGGCGTCTTATGAACCGACTGACGGCACGTACTTTGTGTTTAGCAAAGACACGGGCGGCAATGAGTTTTCCCAGAACTACCGGTATGACTTGGAAGAAGGAACGATCACACTTCTAACCGACGGGGCATCCAAAAACAGTCATGGACGCTGGTCGAACGCGGGTGACCAGATGGTTTATTCATCGACACAACGCACGGGTAAAGATGTTGATCTTTACTGCATTCACCCTGCTGACCCGTCAAGCGACCGCCTGTTGTCAGCACTAGAGGGAGGGGGCTGGTTTGCACTGGACTGGTCCCCGGACGATTCGCAGATATTGGCTGCCGAGTATGTCTCGATCAACGAAAGCTATCTGTGGCTGTTCGACGCCCAAAGCGGCGAAATGTCTCTGCTGACGCCGAAAGGCGGACCGAAAGTCTCCTACAAAGAGGCCAAGTTCGCTGCCGATGGCAAGTCTTTGTATGTCGTCACGGACCGGGACAACGAGTTCGCCCATCTTGCCCTGTTTGATCTGACGACTGGCGCAGAAACAATCCTGACACAGACGCTGAACTGGGGAGTCGAAGAGTTCGATCTGTCGCCCGACGGATCTCAAATCGCGTTCGTCACCAACGAAGATGGCATTAGCGTCCTGCGGCTGTTCGAGACAGAGACTGGTCAGATAACTGTGCCCAGTGGTATTCCAATCGGCATCATCGGTGGTCTTCAGTGGCATGCAAACAGTCAGGACCTGGCATTCGGCCTGGTCTCCGCCCATGCCCCGTCCGATGTCTACTCGCTGAATTTGAAAACTCACGAAGTGAGCCGCTGGACACGAAGCGAAACCGGCGGGCTGAACGCCGAGCGATTTTCCGAGCCGGAGTTGGTGCGCTGGGAAAGCTTTGACGGCAAGCTGATCTCCGGCTTTTTAAGCCGTCCGCAGCCTCAGTTCACCGGCAAGCGCCCTGTGATCATTGTCATTCACGGCGGCCCCGAGAGTCAGGCCCGGCCTGGGTTCATCGGGCAGAGCAATTACTATCTGAATGAGCTTGGCGTCGCCCTGATCTACCCGAATGTCCGGGGATCGTCCGGCTACGGCAAGACGTTTTTAGACAGTGACAATGGCTTCAAGCGTGAAGACACCTACAAAGACATCGGGGCGCTGCTGGACTGGATCGCCGCTCAGCCTGAGTTAGATGCCAAGCGCATCATGGTCAGCGGCGGCAGCTACGGCGGGCATATGACTTTGGCCGTTGCGACCCTTTACTCTGATAAGATCGCCTGCTCCGTCGACATCGTCGGCATGTCCAACTTAGTCACGTTTTTAGAGAACACCGAAGGCTACCGGCGCGACCTGCGGCGCGTCGAATACGGTGACGAGCGCGACCCGGAGATGCGGGCATTTTTGGAGCGCATCGCACCGCTCAACCATGCCGAAAAAATCCAGAAGCCGCTGTTTATCATTCAAGGCAAAAACGATCCTCGTGTCCCTGCCAGCGAAGCCCTGCAAATGACGGAAACCGTCCGCCAAAACAACATCCCTGTCTGGTTCCTGATGGCTGATGACGAGGGCCACGGCTTCGCCAAAAAGAAAAACATCGAATTCCAGTTCTGCGCCACTGTCCAGTTCGTGCAGGCATTTCTCCTTGAAACATCGAATAATACCTAGTAGTGGCAACCTACGTAGTCATCAGCCGCGAGGCCGGTTAGAGCAACAAAGTCGCCATCACAGATAAGCAAGACCATATCATAAAAGAACTTATCACGGTTTAGAGGCTTATCTATCATGCCAAGCTTGCTGGAACATAAATCTTCCCACCACTTGGGCGGCTTCTATATTGAATATGGAAAAGACCAGCTAACCATTCATGCAGGCTTTATCAAGCGTACTATGTCTTTGCTAGGCTCTGCAGGGCTTCCCGCATTCGGATTAGCCTGTCTTTATGGAACGCTTACTCTTTTTATCTCTGTTATGACAGAGCATGGAGTTGATGAACGGGAACGGGTTTCTGAGATTGTTTGTATTGCAGTTACGGCAGGCTTGTTCTCTGTGTCTGTGACAGCATTTGGACTGCTGAATTTGTGGCGGATGCAAAACGAATTGCTGCTGCCAGTGATATTTGACAAAAATGCAAACCAAGTATTGCGGCAGGATAAAATCATATGCCAATTCGATGCTATCTCAAAGATTCGGGTAACAACTACATTCTCAGATGAATTGCCTACCAGAAACACGATTTTGTTGCGTCTAAAGGGCACTGAAACCGCAGAAATTGTGCTGTATGATTACCGGCTTGGGCTGTCCTGGCCGCAGGCTCAAGCAATCGCACGGGCGGTTTCCAGTTTTGTGGGAGTTCTGCTGGAAATAAATGATACATAAGAGGGTACACAAAAAACGGCTCTTTCCGTCCTAAAGGACAGGTCTGGAGGCGCAGACGGCAACCGATCTGCGACCGGAAGAGACAACAAATCGTCGGCCAATGGCATTTCCGCACACCGTGCGGTTGGCGCTTCGCCTCCAGACCTGTCCTTTAGGACGGGGGTTCGAATGAAGAACTTTTTATCCAGGCTGGCAGCGTCCCAATGACCCACCATGAAATTGCCTTGCCGGTAGGTTCTAACCTGCTGCCGGTAGAAAGCGCAGTCAACAGCGCCTGCAAAGCCGCCGGGCTTTCGGCGGGCTGCAAACCACGCTGGCCTCCTATCCGGGCTGTGTCCATTTTTCAGAGTCTTGAAGTAGGTTCTTAGAAGGAAGTTGACCCAGTAGTAAATCAGGACAGTAGTAACATGGCTGGCCAGGGGCGGTTTCCGGCGCTGCGGTCGTACAATTTCCGGCTGCTCTGGCTGGGGCAGGGTATTTCGGGCATTGGCTCGATGATGCAGGTCTGGGCGATCAACTGGCAGCTTTATGCCCTGACTCATCACCCATTAGCGCTGGGACTGGTCGGCCTTTTTCGGGTCATTCCAATTATCTTGTTTTCGCTGATCGGCGGCACGGTCGCGGATACCTGGGACCGGCGTAAAGTGATGCTGGTCACTCAAACGCTGCTGGGCTCGACGGCGGCGGCGCTGTGGCTGCTGACAAACACGGACCATATCACGCCGGCGTGGATTTATGGGCTGACAGTGATCGCGTCTGCCGCATTGTCGTTCGATAACCCCGCCCGGCAGTCGCTGATCCCGCAGCTTGTGCCGCGCGTCGATTTTGCCAGCGCGATTGCCCTCAACTCGATTGTCTTCCGAACGGCCACAATCGCCGGACCGATGGTGGCGGGTCTGCTGATCGCTCGGGGCGGTCTGTCTGATACCTACCTGATTAACGCCGCCTCGTTCCTGGCCGTGATCGGAGCGCTCCTGCTGATGCGTCCGATTATCCCCGATCCGTCCGAGGTCACGGCAGAAAGCAAAGAGCCGAAAGGAGCACGGGCGGAAGTCAGTTGGGAAGCGCTGACCGAGGGCCTGCGCTTTGTCTGGCAGACCCCAATCCTGGTCTGGACACTGGCTCTCGACTTTCTCGCGACGTTTTTCTCCTCCGCAAATGCCCTGCTGCCGATCTTCGCGCGTGATATTCTCCATGCCGGTGCGCGGGGGTACGGTGTGCTTGCCGCCGCCGAAGCCGCCGGGGCTTTGATCGCAGGCCTGATTATTTCGGTGGGGCGTCCGATTGTCCGTCAGGGACAGACCGTGATCTGGGCCGTGGTGGCTTATGGGCTGTCGACGATTGTCTTTGGGGCCTCCCATTTCTTTCTGCTGTCCTGGCTCGCTCTTGCGGCAGGCGGCGTGGCGGACTCCATCAGTACGATTTTGCGCCAAACTATCCGCCAGTTAGTGACCCCCGACCGGCTGCGGGGGCGGATGACTTCGGTGAACATGATCTTTTTCATGGGCGGGCCGCAGCTTGGTGAACTGGAAGCAGGCCTCGCTGCCACCTGGATCGGAGCGCCCTGGGCAGTCATTACCGGCGGTCTCGGCTGCCTGGTGACAGTCGCGATTGTCGCCGCTCGCGCTCCGATTCTGCGCCGGTACCGCAGTCAATGACCTACCTCCTTGTTTCCTCGTTCCTCGGTCACAGGGTCCTCCCTAAAGGGAAGATCAGGACGATAATTATGGGACTGCCTCTCTGTTCCTAATCTTCCCTTTAGGGAGGACCACAGCGAAGCGGTGAGGTAGGTCTCCTGATCTGGCTTCAGGCATGGTAAAATAGGCTTATGTTCTCCAAACGGATCGTCAAAATTGCTGCCGGGCTGCTGCTCGTTGTGCTTGTGCTGCTGGCCGGAGCCAATGTCGCCCGGCGGGCTGTCCATGGGCATGGTCACTGGCATCAGCTCGCGACGAGTCTGTATCACGCTGTCAAAGGTCAGTCCGCGCAGGCTTCCGCGCTGCCGACGGAGCGGGCTGACGGGCCGTTAGTCATCTACACCGATACGCTTGGCGATGGCTGGCAGGACTGGTCTTGGGGCAAAAAAAACTTTCAGTCTGCCGGCCCTGTGCATTCGGGCAAGCTGGCGATTTCTTTGGCACCCGTTAGCAACCGGGGAATCTATCTGCACCATGATGCTTACGGGACCGGGGGATACGGGACCCTGCAGGCATTTGTCAGCGGAGATACATCGTCTAAAGTGTGCTTTGTGGATAGCGGCGGCAAATTCGAATCGACTGTGCCACTCAGCCGCTATCTGAAGCCTGATCCGTCGGGGCGCATCGGCTGGCAGATGGTTCGCATTCCTCTCTCCGATCTGGGAGTGCCGCACGGGGGGGAAGCAATCACGGGGATCGTCTTTCAGCCGAACATCAATGCCGATACGCCGCTTGCACTGGACGACATCTCCCTGCTCCCTGATCTATCGCTCCCGCCCGCGCCGACACAGGCGACTGTGGCAGTGACTGTCAATGTCGCTGCCGGAAACCACCCGATCTCGCCCTATATTTACGGCATGGCATTCGCGCCTGATGATTACTTAACGGACTTGAAGCTGGCTGTCAATCGCTGGGGCGGCAACGATAAATCGCGCTACGACTGGGTGCAGGGCAACGCCGACAACGCGGCACGAGACTGGGGCTTCCGAAACCGGTTCGCCTCCGACGCCGGTGTTCCACCAGGGCCGTCGTCTGCCGCCGACCGATTTGTGTCTGGAAACAAAGCCAAAGGAGCCGCAACGGTGCTAACCGTGCCGACTATCGGATGGGTAGCGCGGGACTCGGACAACAGCCATGCGTCGGCGAATGTCCCGAACTCCGGCGGCGATCCGGTCTCAGGAGCAGACGGCGCTATCTCAGGCTACGATCCATCGGCAAACCGTGCCCTGACAAGTGTCCGGTCGGTCGCCCGCAAAAACTCGCCCTTCTCTGATATGCCTACTCTCGCAGGCGGGGTGGTATACCAGGATGAATGGATCGCGCATCTTAAAAAGACATTCGGCGACGCGAGTCACGGCGGGGTCCAGTTCTATGCAATGGATAATGAGCCGGACCTTTGGGACAGCACTCACACTGATGTTCATCCGGCCCGGATGGGCTACGACGATGTCCTGCACAATTTTCTCGATTACGCGTCAGCCGTGAAAGCAGTCGATCCATCCGCCTATATCACTGGTCCTGCTTCCTGGGGCTGGACCGGGTACAACTACTCGGCGCTGGACCGGGGCGACGACAATTTTCACACGTTCGCCGACCGCAAACGTCACAGGGGCGATCCGTTTCTGCTCTGGTTCCTGAAACAAGTCCACACCCACGATGTGCAGGCAGGAAAGCGAACGCTGGACGTTTTAGATGTCCATTACTATCCGCAGGGCAGCGGCATTTACGGCAACGGCACCGACAAAGCCACGCGGGAACTGCGAGAGCGCTCGACTCGCTCGCTCTGGGACCCGACTTACACCGATGAAAGCTGGATCAGTGAGCCTATTCAGCTCATCCCACGCCTGAAAAATTGGATCGCCGCCGGCTATCCCGGTACGCGGATCGGGATCAATGAATGGAGCTTCGGAGCCGATGCGGACATCAGCGGCGGCCTGGCGACAGCCGATGCCCTGGGCATTTTTGGCCGTGAAAACATTTACCTGGCGAATTACTGGGCTTATCCCACTAAAAACGCGCCGTCGTACCTCGCCTTCAAGCTCTACCGCAATGCCGACGGCGCAGGCCACGGGTTCGGCGATGTTTCCTGCGCGGTCACAAGCGCAGACCCAAACAGACTCTCCTGTTACGCGGCAACAGACAGCCGCACGGGTGATTTGACCATGATCTTCGTCAATAAGATGGGTAAAGCGACAATTACTGCCCCGTTTACAGTGCATGGGGCGACATCTGCCGGGCCGGTGAAGATGTGGCGCGTCTCCGCCGATAATTCCAAAGAGATCAGTATCTTTCCGGCCTCGCCGCTGAAATCCGCCTTGACACTGCCTCCGCAGTCGATGACTCTTCTGCGTGTGCCGCTTCGAAAATAATAGCTGCGAATGAATCCACTTTTACAAAAAACGCCGCCGTCAGAGGACGCTCAGGAACCTGAAGACAGGCATTCTGCACGGCGATTGCCGACTTCGGACGACTACGCCAAAGCCTCGCGCCGCCGGGCCGGGAAATTTCTGCTGGGCGGTGCCGTGCTGGCCTCGGTGGCTGCTGGGGCCTTTGTCGGTCAGGGTAAGGACAACATCCTCCTGCCACTGACTCTTCTCGCTGCCTTTCTGATTCCGATTTTGCTCTGGCGTTTCCCCCGATTGGTATTCTATTTCGTCCTGGCCGCAGCCTGCCTATTCGAGACCGCCCTGCTGGAAGGTACCGGCTCGGGATATTCCGACTCGATTACGGACCGCATTCCTATCTTTTGGAATTTCAACACTATCCTGCAGCAGTATGGTCACATGGACTTTAAGGCGATTCCCCTGAACCTGCTGGAAATGCTGCTGCTGATCGCCGGCCTCTGCGCTTTCGTGCGCTCAGCCTACACGAAAACGGCCAGCTTTCATGCGGGAGCGCTTATCTGGCCGATCTCTGTCTACATGGCTTTCGTGGCACTGGCCTGGCTGTACGGCATGGCGACAGGCGGGGATTTCAAGATTTCCCTGCAGGAAATCCGGTCGCAGTTCTACTTTGGACTGGCGTATCTGATGGCGTTCAACATGATCCGTGATCGGACACAGCTTCAGAAGGCACTCTGGATCATCATTATCTGTGTCGGCTTCAAGGGGGTTTTGCTGACGTTCCGGCGCTACGTGACACTGCATGGCCTGCCGCTGCCGGATCAGGGAGTCGGAGCACACGAAGAAGCGTTTTTCTTTGATGCGTTTGTTATTCTGCTGCTGTCGTTTTCCGTGTGCGGGACTTTTCCAAAGATGCGCTGGACAATGCTGGGGCTGCTGCCGTTTGTTATTTTAGGCAGTCTGGCCTGCAATCGCCGGGCCGGGACTGCTGCGTTTATCATCATTCTGCCGGTGCTGGCCCTGGCTGCTTATCAGGCGCTGCCCAGCCGCAGGCGCATGATTACTGTGCTGTCTGTCGTGGCAATGATTGCCTTTATGGGATATTACTTCGCCTTCAAGAACAGCAGCAGCATTCTGGCGCAGCCGGCACGGGCTATTGACTCTCAGTTTCACCCGGATCCGCGTGATGCATCCTCGAATGCCTACCGTGATGCGGAAAATGCCGATCTGATGGCGACCATACGCTCCGCTCCACTCGGTTACGGCTATGGAAAAAAGATGCTTCATGCAGTCCCGATTGCCGACATCAGCAACGAATATGAATGGTGGGATATTATGACCCACAATCAGGTGCTCTGGGTCTGGATGCGGGTCGGGGCGCTGGGCTTTCTGGCCTTCTGGATGATGATCTCAGCCATTCTTATTTGTGCCGCTCGAACAATCCAGAATGAACGCATCCAAGTGGAAATGAAATCGGTCGCGATTTCCGGGATGCTCATTGTCGGCGCTCTGATGATCTTCGGCCTGCTGGATTTGCAGTTCTCGAATTTCCGAGACATGCTCTTTACCGGCCTCTGGTGCGGTATCATTGCAGGGCTGCCCGGTCTTGCCGCGTTGCCAGCGCGTTCAGGCCGCACGGGAGCCGAGTCATGAACTCCCCGACACAAAAAAGACGCGTCGCCCGCAATGTGCTGGTCACTCTGGCGACCCAGCTCATCTCCTGGGGGCTGACATTCGCCGTGACCTTGTACCTGCCGCGTTATGTCGGTGATACTGGTCTGGGAGATTTGGCGGTCGCGGACTCGTTCGTCGCCATTTTCGGTGTCTTCGTGCCACTGGGGACTTCCACGGTGCTGATTCGGGAGATCGCGCGTGACCATGACCGCACCGGAGAGATGCTGAGCACTGCTCTCCTGCTGCGCCTGCCGATTGGCCTGCTGATGGGCCTGCTGGCCTTCGCCGCAGCGTTTCTTCTGCATTGTTCGCCGCTCATTCGGCTTCTGGTACTTGTCGCTGCCGGCGGCATGGTCATCGCCGCTTTGAATGACGCACTCATCGCCGCACTTCAGGGCCAGGAGAACATGACACGGCAGAGCGCGGCCGTTCTGGTCGAGAAGTTTCTGGCATCGGGTCTGACCATCTATCTGGTCATCGCGCGTGCGCCGCTGTGGGTGCTGGCCGGTGTCGCTTTATTCACGGGTATCGTTTCGCTGACAATCAACTTCAGTGCATTTCGGCGTCTGCTGCCGACACTGCGCTGGCCGACAGCTTCCGCAATTCGGGCACTGGTCGTGGCCGGGCTGCCGTTCATGGGCTGGGCGGTCTTCCGGACTCTGTACAGCCGGACCGATCCGGTCATTCTCAAAGTGGTCGCGGACGCTGCCACGGTCGGCTGGTACGCCGCAGCCGCCCGTCTGGTCGGCACTTCTTTGTTCCTGCCGGCGGCGATCACGACGGCCCTGCTGCCGGCACTGTCACGCCTGCACCGGGAGGGAACCGACGGCTTTCAGCCGCTGGCACGGCGAATGCTGGGCCTTGTCATGCTCTGCGGCATTCCCGTTTCCCTGGTGCTGATGCTCGTGCCGGACCGTATCATCACCATGCTGCATTACCCCGCCGGGTTCGCGAACAGCATTCCAGTGCTGCGTGTCGGCGGCCTCAGCGCACTGCTTTATTACGCGGCAATGGCGCTCGGAACGGCAGTTGTCGCCTCGGACGGCGAGAACAAGATGATGCGGGTCTCCATCTTCGCCACGATTGGCAGTATCCCCGCCTGCTTCGCGGGAGCATGGCTGACCGGCCACTTCTACGGGAACGGGGCCATCGGCGCGATGGGCAGTGATGCCCTGCTGGAAATGTATCTGATCTGCTGCTATCTGCGGATGGTGCCGGAACGGACATTTATCGGTGAAAACCTGGTCTTTCTCGGTCGCTGTGCCGCTGCCGCGCTGCCGATGACCGTGTTCCTCGCGCTGACGTCCCAGAGCCGAATGGGCCTGTGGGTCATCGCTCCGTGTGCATTGATCTACGCTGTGATGTGCTTGCTGCTGCGCTGTGTCAGCGCCCAGGACCTGACCATGGCCCGGCAGATATTCGCGAAGCGGGCCTGAGCCGTCTTGGCAGGAAAGTTCGTTCCAAAAAAGGAGAATTCATGTCTGAGGTTTACGATTACCCTGCCGGTTTTGATGATCCCGGCAATAAAAATGCCTGGTTTGGCCGGATCATCGGTGAAGGCAAACGAGTTCTGGAAGTCGGCTGTGCGACCGGGTATGTCGGCGAGTACCTGGTCCAGAAGCAGAACTGTCAGGTTCACGGTATCGAGTATATCGAAACAACGGCAGAGCGGGCACAGGAGCGCGGCTGTTATGCCGAGGTCTTGATCGGAGACATTCAGGACCCGCGCACGGTTGCCGCACTTGCGCCGGGCAGCTTCGACTTTGTGCTGTTCGGCGACGTGCTCGAGCATTTAACGTCCCCGGAACAGGCACTGCAAAATGTCGCACCGCTGCTGGCTCCCGGCGGTCATATTCTGATCTGCGTCCCAAGCATTATTCACTGGTCCCTGCGCTTGAAAATCCTGCGCGGTCAATTTGAATACACCGAAACCGGGCCGCTGGACCGTACCCATGTTCATTTCTTCACGCCCAAAACCGCACGCGATCTAGTGCAAGGTGAGGGCTTTCGGATCGTCAAAGAGGGCGGCGTCGTTTGGCTGCCCTCCGTGGTCTACAAGCTGCCCGACGGGGTGCGGAGTGCGCTGGAACGGTCTTTTGCCCGGCTGGCTCCGAACCTAGTTTACGGTCAGACCCTGCTGGATGTCCAGGCTGAGGCACACGCATGACTGCCGTGACCGACACGTATTCCGGCACCGATGCGCCTGTGCGGATCAGTCTGCACTCCAATGACTGTGCGTTTTTCTTTGGCGGGCTGCTGGACCCCACTCTGCCGGGCCGGATCGCTTCGGGCGAACATCCGCGTGTCGAATATCTGGAGCTTTTGAGCGGGTATCCGATGAAGCTTCTGTCGTTTCAGGAGGCCTCGGACTCTGCATCACCGCTGGTCAAGCTTGCTCAGCGGGCGGGCGGCCCGTATTGGGGTCTCGCGGCGCTGGGGAGAAAGCAGCGAGGTCTTAAAGCGGCGCTGACAACAGGTGAGGATATCGGGCTGCCTCTTGCGCTGATGCAGCGGCTGACAGGAGGGTCGCTGCCGCTTTTTATTATTACGCACGGCTCGTATTTAGGGTCACGCAAAGGGCTATTGGCGCTGCGAGGTCTGCGCGGCGCGGCTCAGGTGCATTTTTTGTGCCTGTCGGAATCACTGAGGCAGCGTTTGATCAGCGTACACCAGATTCCGGAAAACCGTGCTCATAATATCGGTTATGGAGTCGACACTCACTTTTTTCGCCCGGACACGCAAACGCCTCAGACGCCGCGAATGATCGCAAGCGCTGGCATGGCGAAGCGCGATTACACCACTCTTGTTGCTGCCGTGACCGGCCTTGATGTCGAAACTAAGATCGCGGCGGACAGTGCTTGGTTCCAGAGTGATCTTGATATTGCCGGGCAGACACTGCCGCCGAATGTCGAAGCCCGCTCTTACGGGAATTACGTCGGCCTGCGCCGTCTGTATGCCGAGGCGGCGTGCGTTGTCGTGCCCCTGTACGATGCCGTCCATGCCTGTGGATATGCAGTGATCGCGGAAGCGATGGCGATGGGGAAGCCGGTCATCACGACTGAGATCGCCGGTCGATCCGATTATTTGATCCACGGTGAAACGGGATTTTACGTGCCGCCCGGAGATGCAGAAGCTTTACGTGCCTGCATCAAACAACTGGTCGATGACCCGGAACTGGCGTCTGCGCTCGGGCGGAATGCACGGCGCTTGATGGAAGAAAACTACACGCTGGAATTGTCGAATGGCCGGGTCGCTGCGGCGATGGCTTTGTCTGGGAAATAATTTTTCTCGAAATGCCCCTTGGGAGTATGAGTCGCTTTTCTTCGATGTCTAAAACTGCTTCCGTGAACAAAACAGCTTCGGTTCTGCGTTCCGAATGCGGCTCACTGCCGATCAGCCTCTGGCTGGTCGACCTGCTGATGCGTCCCTGGCCTTCCGGTGCGGGAATGCGCCTGCGGGTGCGCCTCTACCGCCTGGCAGGGCTGACTATCGGCTCGGGGACTCTCTTTGCCGGGGCGATCCAATTCGGCATGACCGGCGATCCGCGCCGGAATTTGCGGATCGGTGCCCGCTGCTTTATCAACAGCCCGCTATTCGTAGATACGGCAGCGCCTGTCACTCTCGGCGACTGTGTTTCGATTGGACATCATGTCATCATCGTGACGACGGACCATGCTCTGGGATCGCCTCTCTTCCGGGCCGGGCAACTGCAAACCCTGCCTGTCACCATCGAAGACGGTGCCTGGATCGCTGCAAGCGTGACGCTGCTGCCGGGCGTCACCATCGGTGCCGGGGCAGTCGTTGCAGCGGGATCGGTGGTGACAAAAGATGTCCTGCCGCACACGCTGGTCGGCGGCGTCCCCGCGAAGCTGATACGGACACTGGAGACGCTATGATTGAGAACCCTTCTCTTTTTCTAAGTGTCGTCATCCCCACATATAACCGTAAAGACAGCCTCCGAAAGACGCTGGACGGGCTGAGCCGGCAGACTTACCCGCTGGGCTGTTTTGAAGCCATCGTGATCTCCGATGGCAGCACGGACGGAACGAACTCCATGATCGCGGCCTATGCTCAAACAGCATCGTTCCCTTTGCGTCTGATTTCCCAGCCGAATAGCGGTCCGGCCTGTGCGCGAAATAATGGGGTCGCCAAAGCGCTTGGCGACGTGATTGTCTTTCTGGACGACGATGTCGAGCCTGGTCCCAAATTTCTTGCCCTTCATGCCGCTCACCATGTCAGCCAGCAAAACTGCGTTGTCATCGGCCCGATGCTGCCTGACCCTGCGCTTCAGTGGCAGGAACAGCCCTGGATCGCCTGGGAACATGCCATGCTGGAAAAACAATACACGGCCTGGCGTACCGGCGAATGGACCGGCTGCGGCCCGCACCATTTTTATTCCGGCAACGCGTCCCTGCGCCGTTCCCATCTGGTCGCGGTCGGCGGGTTCGACGAGCAGTTTCCGCGTCAGGAAGATGTTGAACTGGCCGTTCGTCTGGAAAAGCAGTGCGGGGTTCATTTTGTGTATGAGCCGAACGCGCCGGTCACGCATCGCCCGCAGCGCCGCTTTGCCTCCTGGCTTGCCGTGCCGTATGCGTATGGGGAGCTTGATGTCGTTCGTGCCCGGCGGGGCGACGTTTCCTGGGAAGTGGTTCGGCATGGCTACCATGCCCGCAGCCGCGCGACGCGCCTGCTGGCAAAGCTCATTCTGGCTGTCCCTGCCCTTAGCCAGCCTCTGCGCGGGCTGCTGCTGCCTGCCGCACGATCTGCCTATCGCCTGCACCAGGCCGGGCCGGCATTTGCCGCTTTGAGCGTTGTCTATAACCTGCGTTATTTGGAAGGCGCTCAGCAGGAAATCGGCTCACGCGCGGAGATGAGCAGGCTGCTGTTTGCTGCTCCTGCTGCTGAGTCCTCTGGCGCAAAATTCGAACGTATGTTATAATACAATGGTCATGGATACGAAACCTTTAGATGATGCTATGCCGGAGCCGAAGCTGCGTCAGGGGCAGGAAGTATTGTCGCCGGAGTATGTCGCGGCCTATGCCGATATGCCTGCCAACCCACCCTCGGGCGGCGATTTCCACGACGCGTTTCTTCTCGACAAAAGCGCTGGTGACGTTAGCCCCGTCGCAGTCGTGATCGGCGATGTCGCCGGACATGGGCCGGAACAAGCTTTGCAGGCGGAGCACATGCGCGAACTGCTTTCCGACTGCTTGACAGTCGGCCTCACTCCTGCTGAAACGCTTTCCGCTGTCAATGCCATGATCGAGCCTGACCCGAATTTCGAGGGCTTCGGCACTGTCTTTGTCGGAACGCTGGAATCTGAAACCGGGATATTGACTTATGCCAGCGGCGGGCATGAACCGGCTTTGATCGCCCCTGCTAACGCTGAAGACCCGGATGTCGTGCTCGAATTGGAAGGCACCGGCCCACCTGTCGGCGCATTCCCACCGACCATGACCCGTTTCGAGGAGCATCAGACAACTCTCCCGCCCGGTGGAACATTGCTGCTCTACACTGATGGTGTTTCCGATGCTCGTCCGCCCCAGTCTCGTCTGGAATGGCTCGGCCTCGACCGCCTCAAATCCCTGCTTGTCCAGCTTGCCTCGCTTCCCCCACGCCGCCTTGTCCTCGGTCTCCTGCGCCGCGTCGCCGCCTTTTGTCAGGGCCAGTTCCTCGACGACGTCGCAGTGCTGGCGATCCGCCGCAAAAACTCTCCCAAGTAGACCTACCTCCTTGTTTCCTCGTTCCTCGGTCACAGGGTCCTCCCTAAAGGGAAGATGAGGAACAAAGAGGCAATCTTATAATTATCGTCCGAATCTTCCCTTTAGGGAGGACCACAGCGAAGTGAAGAATGAACGAAGCGGTGCGGTAGGTCAGAACTTCATGCCGAGGCTGGCAGTGGCATTGTAATCGGGAGTAGTCGCTGCGGCGGTCTGTTCGCGCTTGCCGCTGAGGCTCAGGCTGAAGCGGTCGCCGAGGGTGTGGGTGAAGCCGACCGTGTAGGCTGTGGCGAGGGGAACTGTCGGGTCCAGCATGTTCTGCTGGGTCTGGTAGCCGACGGAAAGCTGGGTGGCGGCGGAAAAGCGGAGGCCGAGGTCGGCGTGGACGATCTGTTCGACATCGGGCGTGCCATAAGTGCGGGACCAGTCGCAGCCGCCGGAGAGGCCGAGGCAGCCGACATTGGTTTGCAGGCCGACCCCTTTGCGGGCCAGCCGCTGCAGGGTGTCCGTGCTGTCGTCGGGGTTCTGCGCGTAGGTGCCGGTCAGCTTGAATGTTTTCAGCGGCGCGTAGGAAACGCATGCCGTGCTGGTGTCGAACAGGTCATTCGGATTGCTGTCACTGTCCGGTGCCATGCGGCTCTTGTAGCTGCCGGAGACTTCCAATGTGGATAGCGGGTGAACAGTCGCGCCGACAGAGGCCTCGGACGTGCCGACTGCGTCCGCCGATCCGGCGACTGAGGTCTGACGCATCAAAAACCCGGCGTTTACCTGAAGTGCAGATTTGGGTGTCAGCGCCAGTGTCACCGACTGCTGATCGGTCGTGGTCGTGCCGAGGTGGGATTGGTCGGCGGAGGTCTGGACCGAGTAAGTCTTGCTGGGTGTCAGGACTGTCTTGAGGTTTATCGCCTGGCTGTCACTCGCCGCGCCGGGCAGGTTCTGGTCGTTGAACGCTGCGCTGACCTGCATGGTCTTAGTCGTCTGCGAATCCACCGAAAGCGCGAGTGTCTGGGTCGTTCCACTCGGCCCGGTATCCGCCTGGGTGAGATTGGCCTGCATTTTGGTTTTGTCGGTAGGCGTGACCGTGAGGGCAAGCGACGAATTGGTCAGGGCTGCATCGGTAGCAGCATTTCCTGTGTCGTCCGTCGCCTCGGAGCGGCTGAAGCTGAACTGGGCTTGAACTGTCTTGATCGGGGTCAGCGTACTGCCCAGCGTCAAAAGCTGCCGGCCTGCCTGAAAACTGCTGTCACCGTTCGGGTCCATGCCTGCCCCGGCCCGCGAGAAGCCCATCGAAAACAGACCCCACTTCCCCGCCCCTGCCGAGCCGCTGAGAGACATTCCTGTTCGGTCAGCGTCAGCGTCGGTTCCGGCTGCCAGAGCAGGCGTGTAAACAAAGCGCGACGACAACTGGTTATTCGGGCCGCCCTTCCAGCCCAGCCCGGCCCCGAGGGTCAGGTTATTCTGTGTGCCTGGAGCCTGCTTGCCAAGTGCATCCAGAGAAAAATAGCCGCTCTGGTTCCGCAGCAGATCGACTGAAAGAGGGATCGTCTGTCCGCCGCCGCTGCGCTGCGACTGAGCGGGAATAAGCGTGTAAGTGACTTCAATCGCCGAACTGGCGGGCAGGCTGTGGGTAAATGTGACTGTTCCAGCGACGGAGTCCAGTGTGTAGTCCAGATTGCGAAGCTGAAGCACTTGATTGACCAGCACGTTCTCCGTTCCTAACTGAATGTTATTCCAGCTAAGCGTGAACGGGCCAGTCGTGCCGTTGCCGACAAAAATGTCCTGCACCGGCGGCACGTCCGCACGACAAAAAGTGAAAGAGCATGAAAAGATTGCTAGGGCGTAGAGTAAAGAGATAAGTGCTGTTGGAAAGCGCATAAGGTTAGCCTCCATAGTGTAGGAGTGCGGCTGCGCCCGAATGTTTCAGGAGATTTTATAAGAAATGAGAAAACGCCGGGACTTTTACATCCCGGCTGGGTGTGTTCTATGGAGCGGGGAATACGTAGTACGTGTTATCCGCTGTCTTCCGCACCGTATAGTTCGCAGAGGCCGCCATGCTTTTCAGCGGTACAATCGCATCCCCGCCGGAGAAATCCGCCGTCACTGCTTGAGTCGGAGACGCTGTGACATCGACAATTACTGTCGAGCCGTAATGTGCGGCCACGGCCTGCATCCCGTCTAAGAAATTAGCATTCGCCGGAGCGGGTGTCGCCGGATCGGCAGCGCCGAAAGGCGTAAAGACCGCTTCCGCGCCTGCCGACTCGCTGGCGCTGTCCGGTTTGTACTGGGTCAGCAGGTTCAGCGTACTGCCTGCAGGTGGAGCGTCTACCGGCGCGATAGGAATCTGCAGAGCCTCATGGCTGCTCAGGTGCTGCCCGGTCACGGCGGGCGTGGCCTCGCTCAGATGAGTCGGGTCGGTAATCTGCTCGGTCGCTGTTATCACATATGCGTTCACGGTCGCTGCCGTGACACCGGTCGGCAGATGCAGATGGAACAGATGGTAATTGGTCCCGCTCTGCATGTCGACACTCTGAACAATTCCTGTCACTGCCGATGTCCCCGATAAAGGGCCAAAGGTTCCATTGACTGTTCCCGGCCCGGAGGGATGCGTGACAAGAATGCCGCCGACCACCACCACGGCAAGAGCCGCTAACGCGCCGCCGGTAGCACGGCGATGAGCAGGCGGCGCAAACCAGCCGCCGAACAGACCGGCAGCGCGGCTGCTGAAAGTCGTTTCACGCTGCACCTGCTGCTCGGAAACCCGTTCCAGAATCTTAGCCCGGAAGCCCAGCGGCGCTTCCAATTCTTGGCCCAAAGGCTGCTCAAGCAGCGCATAGAGCTGCGAAAACTGATCGTAGTCGGCCCGCGCTGCCGGATCGGCCTCGAAATGCTGCTCTAATGCCTGACGCAGAGCAGGCGTCAAAGCCCCTTCCGCGTATTCTGAATATAATTCCTGCGCTCTTTCCGGTTTCATGTCTTTAATCCTAATGCGTTGCAGATTATGAAAAACTTGTGAATTTCCATTAATCAACCAGGCGAAAGCCTGTCTGCATATCCGACGCCGTTACGAGTTGAAAAGTTCCCGAATGCCGGAAAGTTTTTCTTTGAGGGCTAAGCGTGCCCGGTTCAGGCGGCTTTTTACCGTGCCGATCGGCAAATCCATGATCTCGGCGATTTCTTCGTAAGACTTCTGCTGACCATGGTAAAGCGTCACCATTGTCCGCTGGTACTCCGGCAAGTCAGTCACGGCCTTCTGCAAAATTTGGGCTCGCTCCGACTCTTCCAGCACGGCTTCCGGCGTCGGAGAAGGATCTTCGATCTGACGGGCGACACTGGACTCGCCAAGCTCTAGATACTCGTCCAGGGAAGTCTGCGGGTGCGATTTTGCCTTCTTGCGCTCGTCTAGGAAGACATTGGTCGTGATCCGAAACAGCCAGGTCGAGAACGAAGAATCGCCCCGAAAAGTGCCGATGGCGTTGAAAACGCGCAGGAATGCATCCTGGGCGACATCGTTGGCATCGTCATAGTTCCCGGTCAAGCGATAAGCAAAGTTATAAACCTGTTTCTCGTACTTGCGGACCAGCTCATTGAACGCGGAAAGGTCACCGCGCTTGCAGCGCTCGATCAAGCCTTTTTCTTCAGCGGAGACCGTCGCCCGTGGCCGTGTATGGCGCATGTTCGCCGCATCATCCATTTTCTGTCCTCGGCGCAGATCGCAGTGTGTCACTCATTAGGCTCCATTTTACCCATTTTTGTACTATTTCCCATCATGCTTTTCCTGTCACCTGCCACCCATCGCGCTGTTCCCTTAAGATGCATGTCAGAATTTCCGATAAAACAGTGTTCGGTAAAAGCTGCGATTGAATTATTATCACTTATGCCTGTTATGCCCTCTACTGCTTCCCTGAATACTTTGACCGCGACGTTTACCCTGAACAGCACGGGCCATGTTATCTCGTTTGATGCTCAAGCGGAACGTCTGTTTCACTGCCGGGCCGGCGACGTGCTGGGAGAAAGCGTTTCAACGCTGCTGCCTGACTTCCCGCGTACTCTGCTGAACACGGCAAACGCTCAAGTCGCCGGACGGATGCTGCGCTTGAATGCCTGTCCGCGCGATGGCTCATTTGTTCCGGTCGAGGTGATTTTAACCCCGATAAGTGTAGGGGAAGTCTTTATTTGGAGCGGTGTCCTGATCGACCTCAGTCGACATCATGTCCAGGAAGACCGCCTGCGGAAATCTGAAGAGGTGCATCGGTCTTTGTTCGAGGGTGCCCTAATCGGCATTTTCCAGACCTCGCCGCAAGGGCATTTTTTGCGGGCGAATGTCGCGCTGGCTGACATCTATGGATATGACACGCCGGAAGCGCTGATGGCGCAGCATGTCAACGCCGGGCACGACCTGTATGTCGTCTCAAATCGCCGTCAGGAGTTCCGGCAAATGCTGGAACGAGAGGAAACCGTCACGGATTTCGATTCGCAGGTTCGGCGCCGCGACGGCACCATCGTATGGATCACGGAGAACGCACGGGCTGTTCGCAACGCCGATGGCGTTCTCCTGCACTATGAAGGCATGGTGCAGGACATCTCCGCCCGCAAGAATACGGAAGCGGCACTGCGGGAGAGCGAAGAGCAGATGCAGACCATCTTTGATGCAGCCGCGGTCGGCATTGTCCGGGTGGACATGAATGGCAAGCTCACACGCACGAACGCTGCCTTCCAGAATATGCTTGGCTACACGGCGGCAGCCCTGGAAGGCACTGCATTCGCCTGGCTGACACACCCCGACAATGCGCCAGCCAATCTACAGCGGCAATGGGACTTGCAGGAAGGCTTGCGAGACAGTTATCAGGTCGAGACACGTTACTGCCGCGCAGATGGCAGCCCTCTGTGGGCAGATCTGACAATGTCGCTGGTGCGAGACAGCGCTGGCCGCCCGCAGTTCTCCATCGCGGTTGTCGAAGATATTACGGAGCGCCGGGACGCCCAGCAGAAGATCATTGCACTCAATCAGCATTTGGAGCAGCGTGTCCAGTATATCGCCGCCCTGCGTCAGATCGATACGGCGATCATGTCCAGCTCAAATATCGGTGCGACGCTGGACTTGGTGCTGGATCAAGTGCGAACTCAGCTCGGGGTCGATGCGGCGGCGGTGCTGATCTGTGATCCGGTCACGGAGTCCCTGCAATATGCGGCTGGAAGCGGCCTGCATCGGTCGGTATCCGACCATGCGCTTCAGATAGTCGGGAGAGGCCCTGCAGGCCGTGCCGCCCGGCAGCGTGAAACCGTGCATCTGTCCAATCTCACCTGGACACCGGAAGTATTCGCGGATAACCCGGTGCTGGCATCGGAAAGTTTTGCGGCTTACTGGGCGGTGCCATTGATCGCAAAAGGAGTGCTGAAAGGCATCTTGGAAGTGTTCCATCACAGTCCGCTTGTGTCCGACGACGGCTGGGAAGAGTCGCTGGAGATCCTGGCTGGGCAGACTGCAATCGCGATTGACAGTGCGACTATGTTCTGGGATATCAAGCGCTCCAATAAAGAGCTGATGGCGGCCTATGAAGCCACGATTGAAGGCTGGGGCCGTGCCCTCGACCTGCGCGACCAGGAAACGGAAGGCCACAGCCGCCGTGTCACCGATCTTGCGGAGCGTCTGGCCCGGGCGTTGGGGCTGACTGAGGACGAGCTCGTGCCGATCCGTCGCGGCTCACTGCTCCATGACATCGGCAAAATGGGTGTCCCCGACCGTATCCTGCTCAAAACCGACAACCTGACCCCGACCGAGTGGCGGGTCATGCGCCGCCATCCGCAGGATGCCTATGACATGCTGTTTCCAATTGCCTTTCTGCGCCCTTCGCTCGATATTCCTTACTGTCACCATGAAAAATGGGATGGCACCGGCTATCCGCAGGGCCTGAGCGGAGAAGAGATCCCGCTGAGCGCTCGCCTTTTCGCCATTGTCGATGTCTGGGACGCTCTAACCTCGGATCGTCCGTACCGGGCCAAGTGGTCTGAAGCTGAGGTGCTGGATCACATTCGCGGCCTCGCCGGCACCCATTTCGACCCGCGGATCGTCACTGTTTTCCTTGAATTGATAACCGGCAGTGCCGGCGCTCCCCGCTGCGAACTCCCAAAAATCGATCTCCTCCCTCTTCGTCTGGCTGCGTAGGTTCTTGTGGTATAACTACGTCCATGCAAACCGCTTCCATTATCGTTTATGTTTATGCAGTGCTCGTCGGCATCGGCGGATTTATCGGTTATCGTAAAGCAAACAGCCTGCCGTCGCTGATTATGGGCACTCTCAGCTTTCTGGTTTTATTGGGTGCCGGGTATGGCCTCGGCGCTCGAAAAGTTTGGGGAGAGCCGCTGGCCCTTGGGCTTGCTCTGGTGCTTCTTGTTTTTTTCAGCATTCGTTATGTTAAAAGCAGCCCGAAAGCATTTATGCCGGGTGGTCTGATGGCGATTTTGAGCGTTTTGACGCTTTTAGGGGTCGCACTGACGGGGCATCAAAAATAAATCGATTATTATGGCCGCTCCCAGCAATAATACGGGGAGTTGGCATGATTCCTGCTGTTATGTAAACTGAAGTCTAACGGATTAGCACGACCGTCGCCCAGGGAAGGAAATCGATATGCCGTCCTCTTTTCGCTCCTCACTCACACATGCCGCTGCCTGCTTCTTGCGGGATGAAGACGGCGCAACCCTCGTCGAATATGTCCTCTTGGTGGCCCTTATTGCCGCCGTTTGTGTTGCCGCCGTTTCATTGCTCGGCACCAGCGCAAACACAAGGCTGAATACGGCGGCGACGTCGCTTCAGTAACTTCATTTCTCTAACTTCATTTCTCTCAATCTCACCACACATTCTCTGCAAGTATTCTGCTGAATTCCCTATGGAGGGGGCCTGTCCATGATTATTACTTTGCGCTCGGCGTTTTTACACCCGGCATTTTCTTCTGTCCGCCGCTTTTGGTCCGATGAAGAAGGCGCGACATTGGTCGAGTATGTCCTGCTCGTGGCACTGATCGGCGCTGTCTGCGTCGGCGCCGTGACCCTGCTGGGCACCAGTGCGAATACCAAACTGGGAACGGCAGCGGCTGCGCTTCACTAAATTGAGCTGCTTACCGGCTCTGATTCTTACCCTGGCTCTGATTCTCACGCTGGCTGCTGTCTGTGACATTCAGACCCGCCGTATTCCCAACAGCCTCATCGTGGTTGGACTTGCAGCGGGCCTCGTCGGGCATGTCTGGCAAAGCGGCGGACACGGCCTCCTCTGGTCACTCCTGGGGATTGCCGCTGCGCTTCCTGCTCTGCTGACCTATGCTGCCGGCGCACTGGGGGCAGGAGACGTCAAGCTGCTGATGGCAGTCGGCGCACTCATGGGACCGAGTTTTCTGCTCTGGACACTGCTCGGGACAGTTCTTGCCGGAGGGGGTCTGGCTCTTGCCTGGGCGACTCGGCGCGGAGTCCTGCGGGAGACAATTCAGAATGCTCAGTTCGGCCTGCTTCTGCTGGGAACACGGACCGGTGTCTCCGCGCTGGCGTCTGTATCCAAAGCAGGCCGGATGCCGTTTGCCCCGGCGATAGGCCTCGGTGCAGTCTTCGCCGCCGTGCATCTGCATCTGAGGGTGCTATGAGGCTGCGCCGACGACTTCAGCGGGGGGCGGCATTAGTTGAGTTTGCTTTGATCAGTGGATTGCTGTTCTTGATTCTTTTCGGCATCATCGAAGTCGGCCTGCTGCTGGGCGATCAAGCCCAAGTCGGTCAATCCGCGCGGGAAGCCGCCCGTGCGGCTGCCGCCGGAAGCACGGTAGAAGCGGCTGACGCAAGCGCGGTCAGTGCCGGATCTGGTCTGCATTTGACAGCCGCATCTGTTATTTTGGAAAAAAGCGCCGATGGCGGCAGCACCTGGGCAGCCCTCGGTGACACTGCCGCAGGCACCAATAACGCCGCTGCCGGCAATCTGATCCGGGCGACCGTGACCTACAGCCATCCTCTCGTCACGACTTATATTTTTACCGGCAGCACGAAGCTTTTGACTTCTAAAATGGTGATGCAGCGTGAATGACTCAAATATGAGAAAAAAACGGAACGGCGCGACACTTCCGCTAGTCGTCTTCCTGCTGGCCGGCCTGCTGGGTGCGGCGGCTCTGGCAATCGATCTGAGCACGATGAGCCTGGCCCGGCAGCGGGCGCAGGCCGTGGCCGATGCGGCTGCGCTGGCAGGGGCAGCCAGTCCGGCGTCTGCCGGGGCAGCGTCGGCATCCGTCATCGCAGCAAACAATAGCAGTGGAGCGGCTTTCAGCAGCACGTCGGTGACAACCGGCTCCGGCGGCTCGGTGACTGTGGCAGGAACAGTCAATGCCCCGCTTTCATTCGCTCCGGCAATCGGGTACTCGCCCCGCAGCTCAAACGGACTCGCGAACACGCTGTCGGTTCCTGCGGAGGCGACAGCCACCATGCCGAGTGCGTGCAGCCTGCCGCCGGGAATGCCGGTCGCCCCATTTGGACTGATTGGTGACGACCCTGCGAACACCGACCCGGCAGTGGCATTTATCTCAGCCGTTCTGAGCGGGGCCAAGACATTGACACCAGGTGCTTACCAGGCTGCGAGTACGCAGGTGATGCTGAGCCTCAATCTTTGGGATACGACGGGGAAATTGTCTGTGAACGGTAGTTTCGACCCTCTTGTGACCAGCGGCATTGGGGCCGGGTATCAGAACACGATACGGCAGTTATCCGACCAGGCGCTGTCGGCGGGTCAGATGCTGACCACTACGCCGCTTGCGTATGACAATGCCGGGCTGACTCAGGCCGGGATCGCGGCCCGCCTGGCACCGTCCAACACGCAGTTCACGCATCTGTCAGCGACTTATGACGCCTGGTTCAACGGGAAGCAGGAGCAGACTGACGCCCATTTGATGCTGGTGCCGGTGATCAGTCAATCAGTCAAGAATAGGCCGGGCAGTGTGACTATAATGGCATTTGCGACATTCTTCATCAGTCAGCCCGTGCAGAATGTCTACAGTAACGCTATCGTTTATGGGCGTTTCATCGGGCTTGAGATGCCTGGTGCCTCCGGGGGAGCCTGCGCGGATACCGGGGATCTGACACCGCCGCGACTGATTCGGTAATCATTGTAGAACTGTTATTATGCAAATCGCGCCGCTCCGAACTCAGTTTCAGCGCCGGAAAACGCAGTGGGGGACACTCTTGCCTGCCCTGGCCGCCGGACTGGCGGCGGCAGGATTGGCGTTTCTTCTGGTGCGGAGCCGTCTTCCTGCCGATGCCGCCGTGCCCAGGCTGGTTTCCGTGGTCGCCGCTGGACGCGATATTCCGGCACGGACAAAGCTGACCGCCGCGCTTTTCCAGATGCGGTCAATCACGCTGAGAGACGTGCCGGAAGGAGCCTCCAGAACGCGCAGCGACTTTGTTGGCAAGGTCTCGCTTCAAGCAATTGGGGCGGGGGATGTCGTGACCCAATCCGTCGTCGCCCCGAGCGCATCGCTCGGCATGGCGTTTGCCCTGCCGCCTTCCCTGCGGGCTGTGACTGTAGCGACTGACCCTGCCGACGGTGTCGACCTGTTCGTCCGGCCCGAAGACCATGTCGACATTCTGGCGACCGATGAGCCCGGAAGCGGGCCAGCGGAAGCGCGGACCGTGCTGCAAAATGTCCTGCTGCTGGCAGTCGGCAGCCAGACTTCGCCTGATCCGCCCTCTGCCGCTTCCTCTGCTCCAGCAAGCGGAGCCGCTCATGTGACCGTGGCCGTCACTCCGTCGCAGGCGCAGGCGCTTGTGCTGGCTGCTGCGCGTGGTCATCTGCATCTGGCGCTTCGGGCGATTGATGACGGCAGCGAACCGGCACTGCCGACTTTGCCCGCTCCGGTCGCTGCCGCGCCTCATCATGTCCGGGTGCGAACGCGTCCTCCACTAGCACACGTGCCGCCGACCAAAATTGACCCGCTGCCGCCGATGCCTCTTTCGCTTGTGCCGATTGCGCTGCCGCCAGCGCATGTGACTGTGACCGTGATCAAAGGAAGTTTCAGCCAGACTGTTTCTGTCGCGCCTTAGAATACCATGAGAATTTTCAGCACAATTAGTGTCCTATTTCTCTGTGTCCTATTAGGGACTGTGCCGCTTCACGCCCAGAATATCCAGAAGACGCTCTTTATCGGTCAGTCTGAAGTCTATGGATTTGACCGGATGACTACGGCGGCTGTCGGCAGTCCGCTTATCGCCGACATTGTGCCGCTTTCCTCGCACGAGCTGATGGTCAACGCAAAAAGCCTCGGCGTCACCACACTGTTTGTCTGTGACCACGCCGGGACACATCGGTTTCGGCTGGTCGTCATCCCGGAGCCGATTGACTTCCGACTGGTCGCCGCGCGGGTGCAGTCAGCAATCGGCCTGCCGGGTGTCACGGCCTATGCCGTGCAGGACACGATTTTCCTCGAAGGAGCCGTCTCAGGTCCGGTCGCTTTACAGAGAGCTTCCGCGATTGCCGGCGTGTATGCCGCAAAAATCAAAAACCTGCTGACACTCGTGCCGGATAAGACTGCATCCATGTCACCGGCACAGACTTACGCCGCGCTGCTGACACCTGCGTTGACGCCACTGGGAATTACTGTGCAGGTGGTCGACGACAAAACCATCGCGCTTTCGGGTCAGTATGCCTCCCGCACAAATACGTCAGGCATCGGATCGACTTTAGAGGTAAGCCCGTCACAGAAGTCTCCTGAGCCGGAGATCACTTTGACCGATGACACGAAACCGAGCAGCAAGCAAGCCGCGAAAATTGTGTCGCCTGATCTTCTAAACCACCTGATTCAGTCTCTCCCGCCTGATCTCAAAGTCGTGAACCTGCTGAACCTCGGTCCTGGTCCGACCCGGCAGATACTGATCCGGGCAAAGATCATCGAAATGGTCTGTAAAGCATCCGCCAAAATCTCGCTGCTCGAACTATTTCCGGCGCTTGAATCATATTTCTTACCCGGATTATTTCCCTTACTCAGATGATTTCCCTGGCTTGACCTATTTCCTGCACTCGAATTATCTCCGTCGCTGCCTTCTTGGATCTCCAGTGCTTCTTGGATCTCCAGTGCTTCTTGGATCTCCAGTGCTTCTTGGATCTCCAGTGCTTCTTGAATCTCCAGTGCTTCTTGAATCCCCCATGTGTCACCTATCACGCCGGGGAGAAATACGACTTTTGCGCCATCCATCTGGCAGATCACCTTGTCAACCAGAGTGCTGATGATCGCCCGCTTCTTCGCGTTCGGCACCGCGTCGCTGGTTAGTACTTCGTGCGCCAGTGCCAGAGCGCGGGCTGCGCCGCCCCCTGCTGCGCTCTGGGCGGATTTGCGCCGCGCCGCGGCAGGTGCCTTCTCCTTTTGGGCGACGGGCCTCAGCATCCTTGCGATCTGGCTGCGCCGGTTTTCTAAGCTTTTACGCTCGGCGGCGATGCCGGCAAAAACGCTGCTGTAGGCCCCGGGGTTCGCCCCGGCCATGATGCCGGCGATCTGCGCTTTGATAGCCGCTTCCTGCCGGGTTTCCAAATGCCGCAGGGCCTCCTCGAGTTTAGACTTTTCAGCGCGAATCGCCGCTGGATCGGACTGACTGACCGGCGGCTCTTGCGCCCGCGATTCCCCCGCTCTCGACTCGGCCGAAAGGAAGGCCCGCAGCGCTTCCTGGAGCGCGTTCGGCGTTTGCGTCGCGTCCAGCAGGGCCGCGATCGCCGCCACTGTCGCTACCTCGGTGCGCCGGATCATATAGGAGGCCGACGTGCAGGAGTATTCGCCGGTGACGCTGCGGCGCTTCATGTTCGCGTTGCAAAGATACCGCCGCTCTTTTGGGTAGCGGATGGTTTCGCCGTGCACGTTCACATACGAGCTGTTCCCGCCCGCGCCGCTGACCATGCGTCCTCCGCAGTTCGGGCAGAAGACCTTGCCGGTGAGCATCCGCACGCGCTCCGGGTTCCCGCCGCAGTCGAACTTGTGCTCAGACATTCGTGTTCGGACCTGCTCCCAGGTCTCCGCGTCGACAAGGGCGGGGCAGGGGAGGTCTACCACGTCTTCCGGGGCGCTGATCCGGCGGACGATCGGCTGCTTATAGGGCTTTCCCGTCGCCGGATTGATCTCAGACAGGCGGCTTTCTGTTTTCCGGTGCGTCCGCCATCCGAAGTGCGCTTCGCCTTTATAAACAGGGTTCGTGAGGATGTAGCTCAGGCCGGAGGCCCACCAGTATGCGGCTTTACCAGGCGTTGGAATTTTTTCGGTGTTCAGCCAGCGGGCAAGCTGATTCAACGAGTGCGTTCCGGAAGCGTAGCGGGCAAAGAGCTCGCGCACGATGCTCGCCTGGTCTTCAACAATCTGATACTGCCCAATAAGATGGTGCGGATAGTCGCCGCGCAGCACGTCCGCCTTGTTCACGATGCGGTACCCATACGGGGAGGTCGCCCGCGACGGCTGCTGACCATCCTCCGCCCGCTTGCGTTTGCCCTTCATGGTCCGCTGCCGGATGACGGCCTTTTCGTATTCGGCAAAGCCGCCCTGAATGGTGAAGTTTAGATCGCCTTCCGGCGTGTCCTCAAAGTTCATATCGCAGAAGACCAGTTGCCCCCCTGCCGCTTTGACCGCTTTCTTGACGGCCTGCTGATGCTCCACGTCGCGGGAGTAGCGGCTGATGCTGAGGCAGATGAGCGTGTCGGCGCGGCCTTCCTGAATGTCGGCCAGCGCCGCTTGAAACCCGGTGCGCGACAGCAAGAAGCCGCCGGACATGCCGCCGTCGTGATACTCGGCGACAATGGGCAAGGATAAGGCGAGAGCTTTTGCGCGGCAGGCATCGCGCTGGGTTTCCGGAGACGTGCCGCTCTTCTCCTGCTCGCCCGTGGAAACGCGGGTGTAAAGGACGGCACCGCGTATTTTGATCGTGCTTTCGGCTGCCTGGCTGCGCATCGTGGTTTCTCCAGTTCTTGGTATATTGATTTTCGCTTGGTATATTGATTTTCGCTTGGCGTGTTTGTTTTCGCGTCGAGTTTCTCTGTTAGAGTTTCTCTATTATTGCATATACTTGAATCGGGAAGTGCGTATAACTGCGCGGGAACATAACTGCGCGGGAACATAACTGCGCGGGAATGCGTGCGTTGATTGGGGGATTGTCGAGGGAGACATTGCGGACGCTCTCTGTAGACAAGGATACGAACTTAAACAAGGATACGAACTTCGCTCAGTCGATATAGTAAGTAGCAGCAGGTTCCCGCCGGGATAGGTGTTTGGACCATTAAAATTGCCTAAACAATTTCTTTTCCGATCTCGGCCTCGTATCAAAAATCTTTGTCCGATTATTCCCCGTCGACGTTCGTCGGAAAATGTACATGGTCTGTGCAAGAAGCCTAAACAGCCTTCGGTATTTCGTCGATTAGTGAACCCCCTGTAGTCCAGGTAAAATCCATGACTTCTCTGAGCTCGATAAGAATTTCTCGTAAGAATTTCTCGTAAGAATTTCTCGGTCCCGAAGCGCTGCTGGCACCAATGACGGGCGTTCGAAAAAAAACTCCAGGTTCGCCGCTAGCACAAGCGGTGCATTTTGACCAGGTTCCCAGCCAGTATTTACAAGTCCCACGCCCTGCGCCGGGACTACAAATCGGTAAGTCCCAAGCAGCCGCCCAGCTGCAAGGCATGCGCAGGCAGCGAGAATGTCTCTTTCAACGAAAATGTTTCCTTCAGCCAGTCTGACTCGGCCAGCCGCACATCCTTAGCCATGCGGCGGACGAACTGCCAGCCTGCCGCCTAGACATCAGTGCTGTTCATGATCAGGACACGCGAGGTGGGTACGCGGATAGAATTTGACCCGTGAGAACTTCCTGGAAATACGCGTCGATATCCTGAGTGCAGAAATGGGGAACGCTCGTTCTGATAAGGGCTATTTGTTTAGGGCGAACATTCCCGCGTCTACTAGTAGACAGCGGTACTAAGAGCCTGTTATGCACTTTGTAGGCTTGTTTGGTCTGATTTGCCCCTGGCGCGGCTGAATTTAGAGTATTTCGGCCAGCAACCCG
>JBPBQB010000048.1:0-39030 GCA_050954545.1 Janthinobacterium lividum
CTGACTCTGACCGGAGCCCAGCTTCTCAAAGTCGCCGAGCGGTCTGTTTCACGGGCACCGGAGCCGTTTGACGGTTTCCTGCAAGTGTCCGGCCTCCAAATCCGTTATAATCCCGGCCAGCCGGAAGGCAAGCGCGTGTCCCTAGTCGGTGTCGGTGGAAGCGAAGTGGACGCCGGCAAAACCTACAAAGTCGCGACCACTCGGCCTCTTGCCGGAGGAAGCTTAGGCTACTATCAGATTTGGACGAACAAAGACATCACCGATGATACGGGTACCTCAATCGCGAAGAGCCTGGGGAGCTACCTGACTGCTCACCCAGTCGTCAGCAGCACTGTGGAAGACCGAATCTCGAAAAACTAGAGTATGCTCATGCGCCTTTACCGATGCCCTGTCCTGATGCTGCTCCTGCTGACATTGCCTTTACTGCTGCTGTCCGGCTGCCGAAGCCAATCTCAGTCTGCTGCCGCGTCTCCTGCTCCTACTATTACCCATTCCAATTTCGACGCTGACCAAGCCTTTGCCATGCTGCAAGCCCAGTGCGCTCTTGGGGTACGCCCTCCCGGCTCGGCAGCCCATGAAAAGTGCAAGGCTTATATTCTCAGTCAGCTCACGCCGTATGCGGACAAAGTCAGCACTCAGACATTTGCTTACCACGATTCCGACCGCCATGTCACTCTGCATCTGACCAACATCATTGGTGTCATCAACCCGAACGCCAAGAAGAAAATCTGTCTGTTCACGCATTGGGACACCCGCCCGACCGCCGATCAAGACTTGGACCATAAAGACCAGCCGATCATGGGCGCAGACGACGGCGCATCCGGCACCGCCGCGCTTCTGGAACTTGCCCGCGTTTTCTATACCCAGCGCCCCACTGTCGGCGTCGTCCTGCTCTTTGTCGACGGCGAAGATTGGGGACCCGGCGAGAACCGTATGTACTTGGGCTCCATCTACTTCGCTCAAAACCCTGGTATCTACAAGCCCAGCTACGCGATTCTGCTGGACATGATCGGCCAGAAGAACCTGGTCGTCCAGCGCGAGATCGGCTCCCAGGACCAGCATCCTGAGCTAAACGACAAAGTCTGGTCCGCAGCCGCCGCCCTTGGTTACAGCGCTGAGTTCCCCCAGACCGGCTATCAGGGCCCAATCGGCGACGACCACGTTCCCTTCAACGCCGCCGGCATCCCCGCCATCGATTTGATCGACTTCGACTACCCCTACTGGCACACCCTTCAGGACACCCCAGACAAATGCAGTCCCCAGAGCCTAAAAGTCATCGGCGACGTCATGGCAAAAGTCGTCGACGACGAAAAATAGGAGCATCCTATGCCAAATTTGCAGTACTGGCGCGGTGTGTGGCGGCGTGCTAAAGAGTATGGCGATTACCATAATTTCCCCAAAGAGATAGCACCCGTTGTAGATCGGTTTGCAGAGGCAGCATACAAATACTGCGTCCATTTGTACGGATCGCCAAGGAACGCGAAAAAAGGTTACAAAGTGGTACAAGGCAAGCACTCGTTTTATTGTCCATTACCTACCCCAATAATTACCATTTCGGGAGAGTTGGAATCACAAGAGCATCTCTGTATGACTATAGCCCATGAAATGTACCATCGTGTGACGGAGGGGCGCAAGGGCATAGCCAATGAACTGTGGGTTAAGGAGATGTTAGCATCCCTAACCTCGTGCTGGTTTTTGAGCAATCAAGGCTTTCAAGACTATGTCAAGGCCTCCCGCAGGGCAATAATCGCAGTAGAAAGCGCGGCGGACATACATCTCTTGCGAAGATCATCTTCAGCGACTTGGAGGTATGTTTGGTTTGATGTGCCGGTCTATTCAGAAGGCTTTAGTAACAGTGTATGGCGCATCGGCTACGCGCTAAATAGAGTCGTCAAGGGTAACGATCTCTGTACCCTAGTCAAGTTCGCTACTCTCGAAGCATGGATTGCCTCCTTGCCTGCGGAAGACCAGTACGCCGTATGCCGACTGCTGGCATTGCCAACCAAAGATAAAGCCATTCCTTGTGGTAACAAAGAGCTAAGCAACCTTTATTATGCCCTGCAAGCGAAAGGTGACAAGGAAGCCTTGACCGCTGAGTTTAAACACCTTGCTGATTTGCAGCCTACAAACGGCGAAGTCTTTTTCTACTTGGGCTACGCACATCAAGAAGCGAAAATTTATGAAGATGCGCTATCGGCTTATACCAAAGCCCAAGAGCTAGGATATATCGATAAATGGCTGATCTACAATATCGGCAGTGTCTACTGGCGTATGGAGGATTATGCGCTTGCCGCAGAATGGTTTCAAAGAGCGACTGAACAGGCACCAGATTGGGCGCAGCCGCTATACTTCCTGGGCCGTTCATTAAACAACTTAAACAACATCGAGGCAGCGCGGCAAAACTGGGAGAAAGTGCTGACACTTTCTGATGAGCACTATACCAAACTTGCCCAAACGGCTTTGGACGAGAACCCATCGCCACACATTGACTCATCTTAGCGGCTTCTTCACCACCATTTTCACCCTGCAACAGCCAAGCGCAAATGAAGCACAAAACAGTATCGACAAAAAGGCATTCAGCCGACTATACTTCGTTGTCAGCGATCAAATCCGGCACGTTCTTTGCTAGTTCTTCCAGCCAGACTGTCGCTTCGGAGTCGCTGGGAGCACGCCAGTCGCCGCGAGGAGAAAGCGAACCGCCGGAGCCTACTTTGGGTCCGTTCGGCATGGCGGAGCGCTTGAACTGGCTGGTCTGGAAGAAACGGTACAGGAAGAGGCCAAGCCACTTTTTGATGCTCGGCAGATCATACTCAGTGCGCTTTTCTTCGGGAAACGGGTCGGGCCAGCCGCCAGTTGTCTTGTCGCTCCAGGCCTGCAGCGCCAGGAATGCGACTTTGCTGGGACGGAAGCCGTAACGCGTCGTGTAGTAGATGTGGAAGTCCTGAAGCTCGTAGGGACCGATCTTGTCCTGGGTACTCTGGTAAGGAGATTCATCACTGTCGCCGACCGAATGCGGCACCAGTTCCGGCGAGATTTCTGTGTCGACAATCGCCTGCACGAGAGCGCAGGTTAATGGATCAAACTGCTCGGTGGCGATGACCCAGCGCAGTAAGTATTGGATCAAAGTCTTCGGCACTGACGCGTTGACATTATAGTGGGACATCTGATCGCCCACGCCGTAAGTCGCCCACCCCAGCGCCATCTCGCTGAGGTCGCCGGTTCCTAAAACCAAGCCGTTCTGAAAGTTCGCCAATCGAAAGAGATGCGAGGTCCGCTCCCCTGCCTGGACATTTTCGAAGGTGATGTCATAGACCGGCTCACCGTCAATAAACGGGTGCCCGATGTCAGACAGCATTCGGAGGCAGGACGGCTTGATGTCGATCTCATGCGACGAGATACCAAGCGATTCCATCAGCCCAAGCGCGTTCGTGCGTGTCCCGCTGCTGGTCGCAAATCCCGGCATCGTGTAGCCGAGGATATTGCGGCGTGGCAGGCCTAGCCGGTCCATCGTCCGGGCCGCGACGATCAAAGCATGAGTCGAGTCCAGCCCGCCGGAAACGCCGATCACGATCTTCTTGATTCCCGTGCTTTGCAGCCGTTTCATCAGCCCATGCACCTGAATATTGTAAGCCTCATAGCAGCGCTCGTCCCGCTTTGCTGGGTCGTTGGGAACGTAAGGGAAGCGTTCGAGAGGACGCAGAAGAGGCCCCCACCCCTGGTACTGCGTACCGACCCCTGCCCCCACTCCGTGGGAGAGGGGTAAAGATGAGGCAGAAAGTTCATTTTCGGTATTCACCCCTCTCCCGCTTGCGGGGGAGGGGTCGCTGCTTGCAGCGGGGGTGGGGGCTACTGTCGGCACCGCGAACTCGAACTCGACACGGCGCATCGCCCGAACACGTTCTAGGTGATCCCCGACCGAGTCATGGAAGCTGGTCAGACGCATCCGCTCCTGGGCTAACCGCTCTAAGTCTAAATCCGCCGCGATGATCTGCTCTTCCGACGAAAACCGCTCCGCTTCCGCCAGCTTTTCATTGTTCTCGTAGATCAAAGCGTGACCATCCCAGGCGAGATCGGTTGTCGATTCTCCCGGCCCAGCGGCGGAGTAAAGATAGGCAGAAACGCAGCGGCCTGATTGGGTCGCACACAGCTCGCGCCGGTACTCGGCCTTGCCGATCGTGATGTTGCTGGCGGAGAGATTGGCAAGAATAGTCGCCCCCGCGAGAGCGCCGTAAGTGCTGGGAGGGATGGGAGTCCAGACATCTTCGCAGATTTCCGTGTGCAGAGCAAAGTTGGGAATATTGGAGGCCGTGTAGATCAGATCGCTGCCGAAGGGGACACGCCGGCCCAGCAGAGTCACTTCGCGGCTGATCGCCTCGCGCCCGGATGTGAACTGGCGTTTCTCGTAAAACTCCCGGTAGTTCGGCAGGTAAGTCTTGGGTGTCAGCCCGAGCACCTGACCTCGGTAAACAGCCACGGCACAGTTGAAGAGCTGACCATCAAACCGAAGCGGTGCCCCGACTAGCAGCAGCGGTGTCAGATCTGTGCTTGCTTCGATCACTTGTTTAAGGGCGGCCAAAGACGCTTCCAGCAGGGCATCCTGATGGAAGAGGTCTTCGTTCGAGTACGCAGACAGGCCTAACTCGGGAAACAAAGCCACTGCCGCGCCCATTTCAGACGCTCGCCGGGCCAGTCCTAATGTCTGCTGCGTGTTGTAGTCGGGATCGGCGACACGCAGGAAGGGGACACAGACACAGGCACGGACGAAGCCATGAGTGTAGATGGAATCAAACGGTTTCATACTTGATTTATAGCCGATGGACGCGGCGAAGTCAAGGGTGACCGAAAGAGAGAAAGTCCGTGGGTATGAAACCCACGGCAATAAAAAGCAGACGCCCTCCGGGCTACGGAGATAGGATTCGGGCTCATCTGTATTTAGCCCGGAGGGCGTCAGCACTTCATTGCCGTGGGTTTCATACCCACGGACTCTCATGACATTTTCTTTTAATCCGCCTCAAATGCCGCGCCGACAATGGCCTGGGCTTCTTCTTGAATGCGCCTCAGATGTTCGGCATTGACAAAGCTCTCGGCGTAGATCTTGTAAACCGGCTCTGTGCCGGAAGGACGCGCGGCGAACCATCCGTTCTTAGTCGTGACTTTCAAACCGCCGATGGGAGCGTCGTTGCCGGGAGCGCGGGTCAGACGGGCGGTAATCGGGTCGCCTGCCAGCTCACTCGCGGAGACTTGCTCCGGCGAGAGATTGGAGAGTATCTTCTGCTGTGCGGTGTTCGCCGGGGCATCCATGCGCTCGTACAGCGGGCTGCCGAAGCGGGACTCCAATTGTTGGTAGTGCACGCCGGGATCGCGGCCCGTTTTTGCGGTGATCTCTGCGGCCAGCAAATCCATGATAATGCCGTCTTTGTCGGTGGTCCAAACAGTGCCGTCCATTCGCAGGAAGGAGGCTCCCGCGCTTTCTTCGCCACCGAAGCCGTAGGTGCCGCTGAGCAGGCCGTCGACAAACCATTTGAAGCCGACGGGGACTTCGGAAAGCTTGCGGCCAAGCGACGCAGCGACACGGTCAATCATGGCGCTTGAAACTAATGTCTTGCCGACTGCTGCTTCGGGACTCCAGCCGGGGCGGTTTTGAAACAGGTAATTGATGGCGACGGCTAGGTAGTGGTTCGGGTTCATCAGGCCGACGCTGGGCGTGACAATGCCGTGCCGGTCGGTGTCCGGGTCATTGCCGAATGCGATGTCATATTTGTCTTTCAAGCCGATCAGCGACGCCATCGCAAACGGGGAGGAGCAGTCCATGCGGATTTTGCCGTCTTTGTCCACCGACATAAACGCAAAGGTCGGGTCGACATAACGGTTGACCACTTCAATGTTCAGCTTGTAAGTCTCGGCAATCGGCTCCCAGTAGGCCAGCCCCGCACCGCCCATCGGGTCAGCCCCGATCTTCAGCCCTGCACTTGCGATTGAGGGCATATCGATGATCGTCCCCAACGCCAAGACATACGGCATGACAAAGTCATAAGCCTGCGTCGTGTCAGCCTTGAGCGCAGTCTCATAAGAAAGCCGCTTGACGTCTTTCAAGCCGTCTTTCAGCAGTGCATTCGCCCAGTCCTGAACACGCTTTGTTAAGCCCGTATCAGCAGGGCCACCGCTGGGAGGGTTATACTTGAACCCGCCGTCGGTCGGCGGGTTGTGCGACGGTGTAATAACCACGCCGTCCGCCAGTCCATCGGAACGGCCCTGATTGTAGGTCAAAATGGCAAACGAAACAGAAGGTGTCGGCGTGTAGCCCCCACCCGCCTGATGCATGACTTGAACACCGTTCGCGGCAAAGACTTCGAGGGCCGTTCGGTGGGCAGGCTCGGAAAGCGCGTGCGTGTCCATGCCGAGAAACAGCGGCCCCGTCGTACCCTCGGCCTGACGCACTTCGGCAATCGCCTGGCAGATTGCCAGCACATGGTTCTCATTAAACGTATTCTTCAGCGAAGAGCCGCGATGCCCAGATGTCCCAAACGAAACACCCTGCGCCGGGTCGTCGGCATTCGGTGGCTGCGTATAGTAGGCGGCAATCAAGCTCGGGACATTGACAAGAAGCTCACGCGGAGCCGGTTTCCCGGCAAGTTCAGACTGGGCCATAAATACGTTGTCCTTTAGGTGCGATACTGTGAGCACTATTAGCCCTCCGGTCTCTCAATTCCTGTTTTCCGTCTCATGTCGTGAGAATTTTGTCAATTCGATTACCGGGCCGACGCACAGATGGCAAAGAATGCAGCGGCGGCTTGGTATACTTGAGACAGAGAAGCCCCCCCGCCCCAATTCTGGGGAGCCAGAGTTCGGAGAGGAGAAGAGGGCGCAGCAAGCAGCGCCCCTACTTCCATATTGCTCCCCAGAATTGGGGCGGGGGGGCCTCATGCACTGGTTTAAGGAGAATTGATAATGGCACTGACTGTGACGATTTACGACGAGACACTGCCCGGCGAACGCACGCACTCGCTGCGACTTGAGGTGCTGACTTCCACCATCACCCTGCGTGAGCTAATCCGCCGCCGGGTCTACGAGGAAGTCCAGGAGTATCACGCCGCCCCACCCTCCGCCGTCTTTCACGGCCTTGTGACGCCCTCGCCGGTGGAAGTCGCGCTGAACGGCCCTAAGCCTGAACACTTTACTAAACGCCATATCGACTGGGAAGCGCAGTACGAAAAAGCGCTGTCGGCATTTGCCCGCAACGGCTTTTTCGTCCTCGTCGGCGACCGGCAGGTCGGGAGTTTGGATGAAGAGATCACGCTCAAAGTAGACACCGAAGTTTCGTTCGTCAAGCTCGTCGCGCTGGTAGGAGGTTAAAGATGGGACTGAAAGAATTGGTCAAATGTGCTGCCGATGCTCTCAAACCTGATTCCGAGCTTACGGAAGTCCAGCGTATGATCAGGCGGTACGACAGTGAAACGAAAAGTGGTCGGGGCTTCCCCTACGGTAGTAAGCCCTCTGACTTCTTAGTAGGACGTGCTATTTTAGAGAGCAGCCTGCAAACACAGACAGAGATCTTACAGGCGATTCTCCAACACAAAAACAACCCAGGGTCTTCCTTTTACGCGCTCGAAGCGCAGCTATTGACACGAAAGCTACCTCTATCTCTGGTCGACATTGAAATACTGGTGGACAGAGCGGCAAACACAAATTCCTGGGGCGGCCACTGGGGAGCGGCGATAAAAAAAACGCGGCTATATTTAGAAAATGGCAAGCAACTTTCACCCGCCCTCGAATCAAGCTTGAAAGCATTACAATCTCAAGCGAAACATTATAACAGTGTCGAAAACCGTAAGTTCGTTACCCAAATCGCGGAAATTCTTGGTGTTACCTCCGCTGGCGAACCTGATGCCGGGGATGCCTGGGCAAATCAAGCTATTTCTGATCTAGCCACTATGGAACCCAATGTCAGAACCATATGGCAAGAAATATTTGCTCATGCAACTACGGCAGAGAGTGCGAAACCGACAGCGAAGTGGCTGGCGGAGGCGACAGGTCATCAGAAGGCAGTTAATCGGAACGATTTTGAGAGCTTATTGAGTGTGTGGTTTCATCTAGTCAGTTCACCCCCTGCTTTCGACCGCGTTGCCCCAAAATATGACGGCGCAACTATGGTTAATAACACCGAGATTTACTCTGCTTACCAGCGGGATTCTGCAGAGTATTACAAAGCGCTGAGCGACTATCAAAGGCAGGTGAGTGAAAAAAATCTGTCATTGCTTAAAGGACTGGCATGGTATGCATCCTCCAGTGACTCATCTGAACTAGCTTACGGGCTGAGCCACATGACGCGAGCCGCTTTTAAGAGTGTCGTGGGGCTTGGGACATGGGCAACACGGGCAGGCAACGCGGGGATTTGGGCGCTGGGGCAAATGCCGGGCGGGATTGGCGTAGGACCGCTTGCCAAGCTGCGGACTCGGCTGCGAGACCGGGGGGCACTGAAGCTGATTGCGGCAGCGATTGAGTCGGCAGCAAAAGCGTCGGGCATGACGGTGGATGAGCTGGAAGACCTGGCGGTTCCGACAGGCGGATTGGATACGGACGGAACGCGGCTGGAAATGTTTGGCGAGGAAGGCTCTGCGAAGCTGACACTGGATGCAGCGACGGGGCGGACCAAGCTTCTTTGGTTTGGACCGGACGGCAAGCCGCGCAAAGCGGTTCCGGCGGGGGTCAAGCGGGAATTTAGTGCGGAGGTGAAGGCGTTAAAAGCGGCAGAAGTAGAGATTGCGTCAGCGCTGTCAGCGCAGGCGGCACGGTTTGACAAAGCCCTGCTGGACGAGCGTGTCCTGACTCTTGGTGTCTGGCGGGAGCGGTACGGCAGTCATCCTGTGCTGGGCAATCTAGCCCGGCGGCTGATCTGGACAATCGGCGGGGTTCCCATGCTGCCGGTCGGCGACAACTTCATTGATGTGTCGGGGAAAGCGCTTGAGGACGTGGTGGACGATGCCGAAGTCAAGCTCTGGCATCCTATCAATGCCGCGCCTGAAGAAGTCCTGCGCTGGCGGGATGTGCTGGAAACGCGCGGCCTCGTGCAGCCGTTCAAGCAGGCCCACCGAGAAGTGTATCTGCTGACGGATGCCGAGCGGGCGACGCGGGTCTACTCCAACCGCTTCGCCGCGCATGTTCTGAAGCAGCATCAGTTTAACAGTTTATGTGTTTTGCGCGGCTGGAAAAACACACTGCGATTGATGGTGGATGACTCATACCCGCCCGCGACACGTTCTCTGCCTCAGTATGGGCTGCGGGCTGAGTTCTGGGTCGAGGGCATCGGCGACGATTACGGCACGGACACGAATGAGGCCGGGACCTATTTGCGAGTCGCGACCGATCAAGTCCGGTTCTATCGTGAATTTGCGGAAACGAACTATGCTCATGCGGGCGGCGGGGGCTACAGCGCGGGTGGGCGCAATGCTCCTGCCGAGCCGGTACCGCTGGAAGAAGTGCCGCCGCTGGCGCTTTCGGAGGTGATGCGTGACGTGGACTTGTTTGTCGGTGTCGCCAGTGTCGGCAACGATCCTGCATGGTCGGACGGCGGCCCCGAAGGACGATTCCGGGCCTACTGGCAGGACTACGCATTTGGCGACCTAGGCGAAACAGCGAAGACCCGCGCGGATGTCCTGGCCCGGCTGCTGCCGCGTTTGATAATCGCCTCCCGCTGCCGGCTGGACGGCAAGTTCCTCTGGGTGCGCGGGGACGTGCGGACATACAAAATCCATCTCGGCAGCGGAAATATCCTGATGGAGCCGAACGACCAATATCTATGCATCGTGCCGGGCCGCAGTGAAGAGACAGGCGATCTGTTCCTGCCCTTTGAGGGAGATCGGATGCTGGCGATTATCTTAAGCAAAGCCTTCCTGCTGGCGGATGACACTGCCATTCAAGACAAGACGATCCTGAGCCAGATCAAGAAGTAAAACGCGTCAGTCACGGGTGCCAAAGTGAAATCACCAGACCACCCGTGACAATAAACGCGCCGCCGACCAAAATCGGCAGGCTCGGCTTCTGACCGAAAGCCGCCCATGAGATCGCCTGCGCGACGACAAAAAAGAAAACGACATAGATACCCAGCAGCTTGCCGAAGTCCCAGCGCGGGGCATTGACTGCATACCCATACGCAAACAGCACGACACCGCCTGCCGCGAATAAAGCCGCCCGACGCAGCGCCGTCGAAGCGTCCAGCCCTGAGCGCACCAGCGCATCGCCGCCTGCTTCCAAGATCGCTGCAAGAAAGAGAACGAACAATCCAGTGCCGGGTTTCATAACTCGTGCCCTATCATTCCAGTCCAGCCCGGCAGTCCCAGGCCGCCCGTGCGATCTTTGCGATCACGGCTTCTTGTGTCGCCGCATCAACCCGCGTGTCCGAGACGAATACGACCACTGCTAAATGCTTTCCATCCGGCAGCGTTATGAGGCCGATATCATTCGTGGCTCGCGTCAGGCCGCCGACAGTCCCACTGCTTCCCGTCTTGTGAGCAACGATTGTACCGAAAGGCAGTAGTCTTTTGATTCGGTTTGGCCCAGTCTCAGAGTGTATCATGATGTTCAGCAGCAGTTGCCGACTGGATACCGATAAGCCTTTGCCCTGCTGCAAAAGACACAACAGATTTGCCATTGCGTCCGGTGTCGCCCAGTTGCGGTACTGCTCGACCTGCTCGTTCTGATGCATCGTCTTCTCAGACGTTGCGACGACGATGTTTTTGATACCGAGCCCGCGCAGGTACTCTGTGACCCTTTGAGGCCCTCCGGCCAGCTTCAGGAGAACATCACACGCCGTTGGGTCACTGAGACTCATCATGGGGTTCAGCAGCTCCATGACAGTCATAATCCTGCCGTTTGGATACTTATCCCGGATTGGTCCATAGTCCGCGGGTGGAGGGAAATCAACCGGCGTGATCTGTAACTTTTGACCCAGGTTAAGCTTACCTTGATCCACTTGATAAAGTACCGCCATGCCAATCAGCAGCTTGTAAGTGCTCTGCATCGGAAACCGCTGCTGACCGTGCAGGCTGACGACACTGCCGCCTTCGACGACCACGACGGCAGCCCCGACTGGCCCGTGTGTCACAGCCGCGATGCTCGCCATCTTCGTCCGCAGCAGAGATTTTGAGGTCAGTCTGCTTGAGGCTGCCGACGATGAAGCAGTCTGCACTATTATAGCCAGTACAATAACAACGCCAACCACGGCACAACTAGATTTCAATTTCACTCTTCCCTTCAGAAGGAGACACGATGAGAATATGCATGGTTCCCCATGATCCAAAGTGGCGATCCGAATTCGAACGAGAGGCAGAACAGATCACAGCCATTCTTGGCAGCAATGTCGTTGCGGTGCATCATATCGGCAGCACAGCCATTCCTTCTATCTACGCGGGTAGTGGCCCAAATGAGTCTGACGCTCAAAATAATGCTTGGATACTAAAGCGCTAGTTTTCCATCTGGCTTGCGAATTAAAGTGGCCTGCATTAAGCAATTAGGTTGCGGCTAATCAGACTCATTTGGGCCACTACCAAATATTGGTCAGCAGGGGCGAAGGAAAAAATGTTACCGAAACTCTGACCAATCTTGTCCAAGAACTTCTTCAAGAATTAGGGCAAGCCTCACTCCCACTTTGTGATGCTGTCGAGGATCTCGTTCACCGGATTGATCGTGGACAATTTGTTATTCGTGGGGCTTGGGAAACTCAAAACCATTATCGTTTTCACTGCAAGTTCTACATCCTGGACGATGAATGCATGTGGAGTGGGTCGGCAAACTTTACAAAACCTGGATTGAGTCCGACCGGAAACGAGGAGCAAGCGAACCTTTCCCGTAACAGCAGCGAGATTCAGATGTTTAGTAAACATTATGACAAAACCATCGCGAAATCCGATGATCTCCTGCAGGCATTATATGGTTGTCTCAAAACCTGGCTTGGAATGGCTACCCCATTTGATGCTTATCTCAAAGTTCTGCACTATTGGTACGGACAGGAAAAGTTCGAAGTTGGTCCACGCGGCCACAATCCAACGTATTTCCAAACAGCGATAGTTACACACGCTGTGCAGCAGATACGGGATTATAAGGGCGCGTTACTTTTAATAGCGACAGGGTTGGGGAAAACCATAATTGGAGCGGAAACTGCGCGTCAGGTGACAAACCCCTATCTCTACAAAAAGATTATTATACTTGCGCCCACGAGTCTTAGAAAACAATGGCACGACGAAATCGATAGCCGTTTCTTGAGATACGATTATTTCGATAACAGCCTCCTATTCAGAAACAAATCAGATGGCCCCAGTCACCAAATCACTCAGCTTCTCGAAGCCCTCACATTGTGCGATGAAACAACAATACTAATAGTTGACGAATCTCACCGTTACCGGAACATTCTGCGAACAGATGCTTCATTACGCAGACAAAACAGATCCAGCACGAAGACAAAATTAAATCTTGCCAAAGAGCGCATTGGTGAAGCAATGGAAAAAGGAGCTAATCCTCTTTTGTTGACTGCAACGCCCTATGGAACTGACATGTAAAATATTAACAGTCTTCTCCAGCTCTTGCCCCTACCCGTTCAAGGAATCCAAACCGATTTGGTGGGTACTGTGGGGCCCTGGAACATTTCCAGTCTGGATGAGTTAAATAAGCTGCCGGTAGTTACCATATTCGGAATGATTCACTTGTTAAAGATGGCCTGCCAGCGTGTCGACATTGAGGAAGATAGGCGTATCTTTGTTGCGATGCCGGGAACTCCTTCCAAAAAATATCAACAGTAGGATAAGCAAACTGCATGACAGGCACAACAATTCGCGGGATTTGGTTGCAAGCAGTATTTTGCCGGAAGTCGTGGATACGGATACTCCTGTTGAACTTCCGCTGGCTTATCCGCAGGACATCAATTCTTTGCTTTCCAACATCACATTACCGGAAGAATGGCTTCAAAGCGAACCCAATCCAATTCTTACACATATTTCTACACTAGAGCGCAACACTGATAAGGCATCAGAGCTTCCTATTGTGATGCTGAGTGCTAAAAGTACTCAGCATCACGAAGCACTCGTTTTTGTTCTTCTAAAGCACGACAATCAGCGCGAGTATGCAACGGCATGGGCCTTGAACGTGGAAGGGTTGGCGATCCACCGGCGGCAGGGAGAGCAAAAGGGCATCACGGCAGGACTCAATAATTTGGGCCTGATGACTTTCGAGCAGGGTGACTACGCGGCGACTCGGATACTCCATGAGGAGAGCCTGACGATCCAGCGGCTATTAGGCAACCCGAGCGGGATCGCCTATTCGCTCCTGAACCTGGGTTCCGTGTCCTCCGAGCAGGGCGATCCGGCAGCGGCGCGGACCTCCTACGAGGAGAGCCTGACTATCTTTCAAGAGTTGGGGGACCGACTCCTCATCGCCAACTCCCTCAATGGACTGGAAGCCGTGACCTCGAACCAGGGCGACTTCGTTTCGTCGCTGGCTTTCTATGCAGAGAGCATAACGATCCAGTATCAGCTAGGAGATCTGCATGGCATCGCTTATGGATTAGAAGGCATGGCCGACGTCGCTCGTGGGCAGGGCCAACCTACACGGGCGGCCCGGTTGGTGGGAGCCGCCGCCGTTCTGCGTGAGAACATCGGCAGCCCCCTGCCGACGCCTGGCCAAAAGGAACTGGAAAAACCCTGACTGCCTCGCGCACGGCCCTCGGCGAAGAGGCGTTCGCCGCCGCCTATGCCGGGGGCTTGGCGATGACATCGGAGCAGGCCGTGGAGTTTGCGCTGGCCGATGAGCCGTGAAGCAGCATTTCCCGCGCCATAATGCCTTCTTACTGAGCAGTACGGTTCGCCACAGTCTGCTGGTAATGATCGTAATTAGCTCGCATTTCATCCAGGCTGTCGCTGCCGAACTTTTCGCACATGAGCTGGGCCAGGACAATAGAGACCATTGCTTCACCGACGACGGCCGCAGCCGGGACGGCGCAGACATCGGAGCGCTCGGCAAAGGCAGGGACACCTTCTTTTGTGGTTAAATTAACGGAGGGAAGCTGTTTCATCAACGTGGCAATCGGTTTCATCACGGCCCGAACAACCAGCGGCTCACCATTAGTCATTCCACCTTCCGTGCCGCCGGCATTGTTGGAGCCGCGCCGGAAGTGAGCGTCGCCGCCGAGCTCATCCTGACCGGCATCGTAGAAAAATGCGTCGTGAACCTGGGAACCGGGAATGTCTGCAGCCCCAAAGCCGATACCGACTTCCACCCCTTTGATAGCCTGAATGGACATCAGCGCCTGGGCCAGCTTACCGTCGATGCGCGTGTCCCAATGAACATGGGAGCCGAGACCGACCGGCAGGCCAAGAGCGACGACTTCAAACGTGCCGCCAAGCGTGTCGCCTCGGTATTTGGCTTCATCAATGGCCGCAATGATCTTTGCTTCCGCTTCTTTGTCGACGACGCGCACCGGGCTGTCCTCAGCCAGCTCCCCTACCCGCCGCAAATCGATATGATCGGCTGAGACTTTTACGCCGCCGATGTTGACAACATGCGAAGCGACGGTGATACCGAACTCCGCCAGCAGCAGACGCGCGACACCGCCGACAGCGACCATGGTCGCCGTGTTGCGAGCCGAGGCCCGCTCCAAGATGTTGCGGAGGTCATCATGGCCGTACTTCATCATGCCGGCGTAATCCGCGTGACCGGGACGAGGCACAGTGATCGTTTTAGTCTCTTCTATGCCTTCAGGTAACGGCTCGATGGACATTTTGGTTGTCCAGTTGGCCCAGTCCCGGTTGCGGACAACCAGCGTGATCGGACTTCCTAACGCGAGTCCGAACCGGATGCCGCTGAGAATCTCCGCAGTATCCGACTCGATCTTTTGACGCGCCCCCCGTCCGTAACCACCCTGGCGGCGTTTGAGCTGGACATTGATCGGCTCGGCGGTGATCGGCAGCCCGGCAGGAACGCCTTCGATAATCGTCGTCAATGCAGGGCCGTGAGACTCCCCGGCGGTTAAGAATCGAAACATAATGCCTATTATACCTGAAAATGAATACCTGAAAAAATAGCCCGGCCTTTTCAGGCCGGGCGGGGAATGATCGGAGATTGACCAAGATTAAGGAGCGACTGTGATATTCTGGCCGCCGTTAGCGTTGGCAGTCCCGCTGTCATTGGTATCACTGATAATGGTCGGTGTCACGAAGATCAGCAGTTCCTGGTCGTTGACCTGCTTGTTGCGGGTACGGAACAGGCCGCCCAGATAAGGAATATCGGAGAGGATCGGGATACGCTGGCTGGATGCTGTCTCCTGCTTCCGAACCAGTCCGCCCAGAACCATGGTATCACCGCTGCGAACAGTCCGTAGCGTTGTCAGTGTCTGCTGGATCGTGGGAGGAATGCCGCCGACGGAGGCCTGACCGGTCGTATCCGTGATCTGCGGGGCAAGGTTCATTGTCACCGAGTCATCGCTGTTGATCCGAGGCGTGATTGTCAGCCCCGTCGTCAGTGTCAGGAAGTTGGCCTGGCTGCTCTGAGTCGTACCACCCGCAACGCCGCCGTTTGAGACGACGCCGGTCGTAAAGAACGGGATCTGCGTATTGATCTGGATCGTCGCGGTGACATTGTTTGTCGTCGTGATCAGCGGAGCCTGAACAACCTTGCCGCGTGTACGGGTCAGTGTCTGGAAAAGTTGGGCGACGATGTTGCCGGTCGCGTACTGAAGGAATGTCGGTTCCAGCCCGGTGATTGTCCCGCCGAAGGAGCCGGACCCCTGACCTGAAGAAAGCTCAACGCCGGGGTAAGGCACCAGGTCGAAGTTGATGCCGAGGGCATCGACATCCGTGACACTGGCAGTGACAAACTCGACTTTGATCTGCACCTGACGCGGAGCGACATCCAGGATCTTGACAATCTGCTTTACCAGATTATAGCCGTCGGGGGTCGCTTCCACAAGAAGCGTGTTGTTGCTTTGGAGCGCGAAGATGCGTGCTACGCCTGCGGGAAGCTGAGCCTGAGCTTGCTGACCGGGCCGACCACCGCCGCCGGGCTGGAACGGCTGCGGCGTGAAGCCGCCGCCGGTTTGGAATGGGTTTGCAGCACCACCCCCAAAGCCACCGCCACCGCCGCCGAAACCACCACCACCGCCGCCGAAGCCGCCGCCGCCAAAGCCGCCGCCACCGAACTGGTTGACCTGTTCAGGCGAGGCGCTGCGCTGGGCATAATTTGCAGATGCAGAGTTGGCATTGCCCGTGCCCATAGGAACTGACGGGTACCCATTGTTGGAGGGATACCCATTGTTAGAGGGATAGCCGCTGTTGTAGGCAGAAGATACGGGTGTCTGCTGGAGCATATTTTGCTGAGTCGAGTAGACCGAAGGCACCGACTGCGGCATCTGCACCGGCTTGAAGGGGTCTGTATCGACGACATCTCGGTCCCAATGCATAAATTTCAGGATTTCTGCGGGGACGGCATGCTGAAGGACAATTGTCTGATAGTGCAGCTCACCGGGTGCAAAGTGCGACTCAGGATTGTCATTCTCGGACTGCTGCGGCGCAGAAGGGGTCGGCGTCAGCGCATCTGGAACCGACGCGCCACCATTTTCCGCTTCCGGCTCGAAGATATAGACCCCGTCGTTATTCAAGGTGACTTTAGCACCAGCGCTATAAGCAATCGTCCGCAGCGCTTTGGACAAAGACGCGTTCTTCAGATGAAGGTTAACCGGTTTAAAGGGTGCATCCCCGTCACGGACTGATGCTTCAACATCTGCCTGGCGCTCCAGCATTCCGACAACGGCATGCAAGTCGCTGCCGGCGACGTCGATGCTGATGGTTTTCCCGGAGTTATCCGGATCGCTATGAGCCGGCATAGAAGCCGCAAGGCCTCCCAGCGCCAGCAGTCCGCAGGCTGCGGTCAACCCGGATCGTCTTCGATATGAACCCATGAAATGTCCTCCTGAGCGAAATGTGAAGTTCTGTAAAGTGGTGTCTGTGTAGAGACTGCGCGATCTCTGTGGATGTCTGAAAAGAGCAAAAGAAAGGGGGAACGATCAGAGCAGGAAAGAGGCTGCCGGCTCCCGTCATGAGAGCCGGTTGAACCCTGTCGTAAGAAGTACGACGAAATCAATACCCGATTAATACCCGTGAAAACCGCCCCGGTTGCCGCCGAAGCCGCCACCACTGCTGCCGAAGCCACCGCCGCCGAAGCCGCCACTGCTGCCGCCGACTGTCGTGACCGGCGCAGATAGGCCGCTGCCGCTTCCACCGCCGAAGCCGCTCCGGCTGCCCTGACCGGTCTGGCCGCCCTGAGATCCGCCCTGACCATTTCCACCAGACGGCGGATAATTCGGTATGACTTCGATAATACCCACTTGCCCGACCAGATTTGCGATGTAAAAGGCATCGTAGCTATCGATCGGAATCGTGTAAAATCGCTTCGGCTGATCCGTGCTTGCCGTGACCGTATTGCCGTTTGCATCTACTGTGGGAGAAACCACAGTCGGTCCGGGCGGCACGACTGCCTGCTGAACTTTGATTTGGTAGACGCCGTTCATCACTTCAAAGGTCAGTGGCGGATTGCCGGAGTTCAGAAGCTGGCGCAGGGCAAGACTGAACGGAACATCACTGACATTGATGTTAGCATAGCCTTGAACACCAGGGTCAATCGAGTAGTTTCGGATACCTGCACTGCTGAAAAGAGTTCGCAGGGCCGTCTGAACTGGGACATTGATCAAATTAAGGGAGATCGGCTTTCCGTTGTCGGCCGCTCCGGCCACTCCTGCATCCTGCGCTCTCGCGGGCGAGGCAATAAATGGGGCAGTCAGTAATGCCATTGCTCCCAGGGCAAGGGCTGCATTCCATGAGGTAAGTTGGTTTTTCATTGGTTATCTTCCTTGTGGATCAAATTGCTATTGACCGTTGGCTTGCGGATCGAATTGCGGCTGGCCGTTGTAGGTATTCCGTCCACCGAATCCACGATTGAATTGCGGCTGACCGTAAGGGTTGTTCGTACCTTGATCGGGATTGCCGGCAGATAAAGGCAGTGAAAACACAGTGCCTCCGGTAGTTCTCAGCGTAATACTGGTTGTCTGGATATTCTGTACGCTGCTGCCGTCCGGCAGCGTGTCGCCGGGTTTAACCGTTTGAGACTGGCCACCTATCTCAAGAATAGCGTTGATTCCATCGGAGCCTGTAACAATGCCTTCCAGCCGGAGATTCGCGGCTGGGTCCGGATTGTTTTCTGTGCTGCCATTAGGAAGGACCGGAAGCGCCGGCGGTGTCGGCGGATGAATCTGGAACAGATTCAGCGGGCCGATCAGGTCGCGGACCGGCAGTTTCACACCGGCAGCTAACTGCTGCTGCTGCCGCTTTTGACCGCCGGGTATATAAAACGGGTCCGGCCCGACTGCGGGATTCGTACTGGCAGGCTTCACGGCGACAGCGACGGCAGGAGTCGACTCCGCCGATCCCGGTATCCCTATTCCTCGCCCGGAACCAGCCATAACACCTGATGGCATTTCCCCCGACGGCACAGGCATATTATGTTCGCCTGGAGGTGGCATACCACCGGGCGGCATCATTCCGCCTGGCATTTCATTCGTCGGTGCCGTGGTAATCTGGGTCTGGTGAGGCTGGAATGCTCCCATTTCCCAGGCGATAACGCCGCCGAACACCATAATCGCGAATACTGCGATCGCGACTACAAACGGTAGATTTTTTTTGTCTTTCAGCCATTCCATGCAGATATAACCCTCATATTCTCTGGCAACATTCTTCTGTCGGGCATCATCGCGGAAATCTTCTGCACGGCTTCAATCTTGCGGGCAAACTCATGTGCGGCTTGGCATAGTGTTGCCGCTTGAAGAGGGCATCGGTGGCATACCGCCGCGCGGCCCGCTCGTGGCACCGGGATACCCACCCCGACCGCCACCGGGAAAGCCGCCGGGAGCGCCACCTGATGCGCCGGCTGCACCTGTGCCGTCACCAGCCTGGGGAATAATCGGACCCAGCTTGTCGTCATTCTGCGGAAAGATGTACAGCGTCGCATCATAAGTCGCCTGCATATAGGGACTGCTGCCATTGAATGCAAGATTGTCCACCAGAACAAGCCGGTTGAAAGACTGCCACTCATAGAAATGGGTCAGAATGTGCCGAAAATCCCCGTTCACAGTAATTGTACCCAATGGAACGACAACCGGCGCTGCCGTGATGTCGTTTGGGCTGAGCGGCGGTGCAGGCAGTGCAATCAGCGTGCTTGTCGTGACACCCTTTGTGACCCGAAGCTGATGCTGAAGATCCGGCCCCAGATAATGACCCAGCTCATAGGTGATCTGACGGAGCGCCAGAGGACGGTTGCTGACATCGTAAGGCGGCATTTTCGCGGCTGACTTCACTGCCCACTGGAACTTGATCTGCTGGACTTGAAGCTTGGCAGCAGTCAGCTTCTTCTTCGCCGCGTTCTGTGCCGAGAGAGTGCTGTCAGGCTGATTCTGCTCATAAATTCCCTGCTGCACGGCAGTAGCATCCAGAGTGGGCTTGATCATCAGGAAATAGATTCCCACAGCAGCCAGAAGGCTGAGAACAACTCCGACGACAGCGACAATCAACGGGTTAATGCGATTAAGTTTCATTCAAGGTTCCTTAGCCGATCAGGCAGGTCTTCCTGCTGTTGGAGGACCGCCAGGCATACTACCAGGACCGCCGGGCATACCACGCATACCACCGGGGCCGCCGGGCATACCTCCGGGAAACCCGCCGGGGCCACCGGGAGCAGTGCCCGCTGCCGGTGCGCTGCCGGGCAGATCCGGCGGGGTCAGCGGCTCTTTTAGCGTTGCAGTGACATTGATATCAAAGCCTTTTGGGACAGTTTTGACGACAACGCGGTGGAGCTGCTGACGTAAAAGCTGATCTCTTATTTCGGGTGAAGCAAACGGACTGATAAGCCGCCCGGCCACGCGCAGAAAATTCGGACTATACGTGCCTGCACCGCCGGCCTGACCCTGCCCTTGAGCGCCGCCGGGTAATCCTTGTCTGCTTCCTGTGCCGGCAGCGGCAGCCACGCCGCCGGTCAGCTCAGGGGGCGGAGGGCCGACGCCAACCGGGATGTTAGTCGGTCCGTTTGGGCCAAGCGCATCCGGAGTCCAGTTCGTAGGTCCACCGCTTGCAGCCTGCCCGCCGCCCTGAGCGCCCCCGGTAGAGCCAGGAAATCCGCCGCGGCCACCAGGATTCCCGCCAGGAAACCCGCTGCGGCCTCCGGGCATCCCACCGGAGAAACCACCGCGCCCGCCGCCGCTGTCGGAAGCGCTGCCGGTCGCACCGTCGGCAAAGACCATCACGCCGTCGAGATAGTAAAAGTGCCGGATGTTATCAGGATACGCTGGGATTTTGTCCACAGCTACAGTCAAGAAGTCCGGCTCGTGGTACATGACCTGAAGATACCGGCCGACTTCTTCCACGCTAGGCGTATAAGCTTTGATTGCCATTGTCGGCCCTGTGACCTGAGCGCCGGTGTAAATAAAGCTTGATTTCGGAGTGGTGTCTGCCAGCCTATTGTAGAGCGCGATCCATTTGAGGATGTAGGCATTGACTGCATCGACAAATTGCAGCTTGGCTTGAATGGGAGCAACTTGTCCAAGTGTCGTGACCGCATCTGCCTTCAGGCTATCCGTGATAGCTTTGCCGGATACGGCATCATTTGCCTGCTGAGTTAATGTCGTCAGTTTGCTATGCAGGTAGAAATACCCGGTAAGCGGCGCGGCAACGCTAAGAGCGAACAGGAAAATAAAGACCGGCACCAATCTCTTGGTGAGGCGGCGTTGCGTTACATAGGACGGCAGCAGGTTAATTCGGAGCATTTTGATCTCGGGTACTGGTCTCAGGCATTGACCTGATCGCGATAGTTTTGGCTAGGACGACGCGGTCACATTCGGATTGGCTGCTGTCTTTGCAGAAGTTTTGATAGGCTTAGGCTTCTTCGGCAGTGGGTTAGCACTAAAAACGACATCACGAGCGGCCAGGCCGACCGCGATTGTAAACACAGGCCCGATTGTCTGAAGATAAGCCGGGTCAAAGTGCTTGGAAGTCACCGCTAATCCATCCAGTGCGTTCGCAACCGAAACCGGAGTTTGAAGTTCGTTCTGCAGGAAAGCTGCAAGGTTGGTCAGTCCGGCACTGCCGCCGGTCAGCAGGACACGGTCCACGGATACCTGCGCTCCCCGACTTCGGTAATAATCGAGAGAGCGGCGGATTTCCGCAGACAGCTCCTGAAGTACCGGGGCAATGGCTTCGAATATCTCGTCGCGCAGCTTGTTTTCATCCATTCCACCCACAGAAGGCAAGCCAAACGCATCATCAGACGGCGGCAGGAACGCCGGGGGCACATCAGACTGAGCCGGGCGGGCCAGGTTCAATGTTCGGCGAGACATCGGCTGCGTCCGGGTAACATCGTCTAGCCCGGCCTCGCCAAGCCGTCCGCTAGGGACACTGCGGAATGCGGTTCCGAATGCGCTGCCGAAGTCCGCGTCTGCACTGGGGTTCAAGTCGAATGGATTATCCTGAGCATCGTCACCAAGATTGAAATGCTCTTCATCAGTGAACTCAGGTGCCTCATATCGGCCATCGGCATCATATGCTGTACCGGTATAGACCGCCATGCGGTCAAGCTGAACCATGCCAAAATCTCGTTTGACACGCTCCGCCTGCTCGACCGGGTATTGCAGCGCTTCGGCAATCGCACGGGTGAGGCTGTCTCCCGCCAGCGGCAGGGAGCGCGGGAAGGCAAGCTGATCGCCCTGAAAAATGGCGATCTCCGTATTAGCCGCCCCGATATTCACGACTGCGACGGTCTCAGGCAGTATGCCGTCGAATGCAAGCTCACCAGGCGGCGACTGCGGGCGGATAACAGCCTGGCCATTCGAGAGATCCAGAATGGCACGCGCCACGGCAAGCGGCTCGATGTCGATAGCGATAGGGTCAAGACCAGCCGCAAACAAGACATCTAAATAGTTGCTGACTGCATCCTGCTGTGCCACAGCCAGGAGAACTTCCATGTTCGGCCCATTGGCCGCTTCAGGCGTGCGCGGTGTCAGCGGCTGGTAGTCCAGCACCGTCTCGCTGGGCGCGAAGGGCACATGGCGCTCCACTTCCCATTTCATGGTTTCTTTCAGCTCGGCATCAGTCATGCGCGGGACTTCGATAATGCGAATGACCACGGCGTTCTGACCTGAGATGCAGCCGACCGCACGCTTGATCGTGATCCCACTCTCGCGCATGAGCTGCTTGAGGGCAGATCCCATGGCGGCAGGGTCAGTGATGATGTTGTTTTGAATAATTCCTACCGGAGTCGGGCCAAGAGCAAGCGCGGTCACTGTCAGCCCGGTTTTGGTCGGGCGAAGCTCTGCGATCTTGATCTGCTGCGATCCGATGTCAATACCAATCAGCGGCCCGGCGGCCATAAGCAACCTCACTCTTCGTAACTAACTTGATGTCTTGACTATCTTAATTTTATGAAATGACAGGAAAAAGGGACATGGATTTCTCCACGTCCCCTATTCTAACACGTCCCTGTCCGCTTGTCAAGGAATATTACCGGTACTTTTCACTCTGATTCAGCGGCTTAGTAGGTATTCAGGTCGGACGCGCCGTATTTCGACAGAATCGATCCCGCCGTGGCTTCATCCACCTTGCCGGACGGAATATTCAGCGACAGGACCGCGCCGCCGCTTGTCACCGTGCCATGATACCGCTCGGCGGCGTCGGCAGGAACTCCCTGCTCCTTCAGATAGCCTGTTGCACCGCCGGCCAATGCACCCGCGCCGGCAGTCAGCGCCGTTGCGCCGAGTGCTGCAGCCAGCGCACCGCCGCCCAGAACAAGGCCAACACCAGGAATAGTCAGTGCCGCCAGGCTGGCCAGAATGCCGACCCCGAGGCCGATACCGGTGCCCTTGACTGCGCCAGCGCCGGCATCTTCCGGGGTCGTCGTGCTAATGCCATGCTTCGCGGCTGTCTCGACATCCCCTTCGGACGCATAGGAGTCAGTGCCGCCCTGATCCAGCGGGTTCAGGTCAGCAGACGTTCCGACCGCTGGATTGTTGTACACGCCCACATTTTGCCCGGTCCCGAGCCCACCTGTTCCAAGAGCAGGATCAGCTGCAGCAGTTCCATAACCTGCCGACGTTCCTTCTGCGCCATACGCGCCGGTCGCGCCGACACCAGTGTCACCCGCTGTTGTTGCATAAGAATCGCGGGTCTGTCCGTACTGGTCATTAGCAACCAAGCTAATATCTTCCTGCCGGACACCAAAGTCCAGCAGTGCCCCTGCTGCCTTCTCCGCCAGTGAAGCATCTGCAAACGAAGCATATAAATGTGCCATTGTAGTTAAACCCTTCTGGATTGCGCTCCTCATGTTTTTGAACTGTCAAGAGGCAATCACAAATCGACTTTACCCGGCAGGCAAGCGCGGCAAACATAACGCGTCAAACATAACAACGACGATAAAATCCTGTATTGCTGATTTTTCTTTTGCTATCGCCTGGGCAACTGGACATTGCTCCAGATCACGAGCTTTTCTTCGTGCCAGAGCATCGCTCGGACATCGCCGTCCTGCGTGAAGGCGAAACCGATGGCATCTGGGTCCTGGTAGCACTGACGGAGAAGGGCTTGGTTGCGGGGGCCGAAGCTGCGATAAGAGATCGGGGACAGCTCGGATTCTTCAGCCATCTCGTTCCCTGCCAGATATACGCGGTCCGGTAGGCGGCCTGTATTCGGATGACCGCCAAAGCTGATCAAATCGAGATGAGGATCAAGCCGCAGAAGACCATCGACGCGTGACAGGGATGCCAGAAATCGGATTGCTTGGGCGATCTCAGGATCGTTCCCCAGTGGGTCGATCCGCAGGACAGGCTCCTGAAGGGTCATGTCATCCAGCGGAATGTCTTTGAGCAGGGCAGAGCGCTCTGTTAAAGACTGCACGGACTGGACTTGCTGGGCAATGGCCTGAACCGCACGTTTTTCCAGAAGATGCCGAAGCTGGACAAACGTCGCTTCATGCGGGAGCGGCTGCCAGTCTTCTTTTCGGCCAAGAGTGTCGCTGCGGCGGGTCAGCAGGACAGAGCCGCCCTGACGAGTCTCGAAGACCTGCTGCAAAAGCTGGACCAAAGCGTTTATCCAGAACTGCTCCAAAGTCTCCGGCCAGTCCTGTTCATTGATGAGAACACTGCCGCCGGAAAGTGGGAACGATCCTGCGGTCAGCAGCGGCGATGACGCAATCTCACCCGGCAAAAGCGCCTGGATCGAGGAAAATATATCCTGCAGCAGTGCTGACAATCGGCGGCGCACAGGCCCGCGTCCGAAGACATTCTGCGTGGAAAGATGCAGGCGGTTCCGGCGCAACTCTAACGGATAGTCCAAGCCGACATCGACCTTCAGGTGCGCCGGGCCTAAAATCTCCGCGCTGAAGAAACAGGACTGGAACAACGGCTCACTGCAGCGGACAATTCCTTCAATGACCAGCGGCTGCGTGTCACCGCCACAGACCAGCAGTGCGGAGCTCTGGGTATCTACTCCGGCCATAAGCAAAGCCAGGCTGCCGACATTCAGCGGAACTGGCTGGGACAGCAGCAAATGACTGGACTTCTCGGAGTCCGGACGGTTTACCGGGCTTTGCCAGGCAACCCGGCCCACAAGAGGGCGGCCATTCTCCAGTCGAAAACTTGCTTGATAAAGCACGTCGAAGAAGAACCCGAGCAGCCATTCTTCCGGCAGATCCAAAGTGGTGACGGAAAGTGCCCGAAGGACAGTCTGTGCCAGATGGTGCGGCCCCTGGTCGGTGGTTTGTGTCGGAGCAGACTGCATAATTTCCTCAGCTTAAAGAGTAGCTTGATCTTGAAGAGCCGGCCCGCGTGTGAAGCTCTCAGCCGTGCGGTCCAGCCAGCGAACCATCGCCAGCATTCCATCCACTTCCATCCGGCCCCCAAGCTTAGTGCGAGTCAGGGTTGGGACACTGACACCGACTTCAGTTCCTACCTGCTGCCAGGTCATCCCGCGCGAACGGCGCTGGGTGTCAAGCGCTTCATAGAGAGCATGGGCGTCAAACCGCCCAGCGTTCTTATCATTGTTATTGGTTGTTGAGATTGTAGCACTCTGTTCGTTCATCGCGTGTCATTCCCATATCTATTTCTGCAGACTGCATTTATTCTCCTGCTTTTTCATCGATTCTAGCGGAAGCTCATTCAGATGCATTCCAAGCGGTTAGGATAAGCAGGACAGTTTCCTGTACTGCCAGCGGAAATCACTGCTTGTGGAGAGCTACACGAGATTCGCCCTTACGAGATAGATTGTAGCTGGTCGAATGCCATGTGCAATTGCCCTGGGGGCTTATAGCTAGAGCCTGTTATGCACTTTTTTAGAACAGCAGGCAGCTATTACGGATATTGTTTATCAGCCTACTTGCTTAGCCGAACCCGAATAACGCGGGTTGCTGGCCGAAATACTCTAAATTCAGCCGCGCCAGGGGCAAATCAGACCAAACAAGCCTACAAAGTGCATAACAGGCTCTAGGTACTGACAGGGGAACTTGGGTGTGATATAATGGGACACGGCATACAGTCACTGCCGCCCTGACTGCCCGTTCCTGAAAACTGACCTGTTTCTGAGAAAGGTACGCACATATGCAAACAGCACGGCAAGTCGCCTCCCTGCTGACCCTGGCCGCACTCGGTCTCGCCGCCACGCCGGTAGCGGCCGCACCGGCCGCACCCGGTACGGAACTGTCTCAACCCCTCCGAAACCCGGACGCCTGGGCGCTCGATCTGGCCGGAGGAACAAAGGCAACGCTCAAACGCGCCCAAGACGGGACCGTGGCGGTCACAGTTAGCGTCGCCGATAGCACAGACTATCATGTCCGGCTGGGCGGGACGCCGGTGAGCCTCGCCGAAGGGAAGGTCTACACCGTCCGCTTCCGCGCAAAGGCGGATCAGCCCCGCATCATCAAGGTCTACGCCCAGATCGACCACGGCGACTTCCACGGGGTGGGCCTGGATATGCCCGTTTCGCTGGGAGACCAGTGGGGCAGCTACACGTTCTCCTTTAAGGCCACAGGGGTCGAGCCGAAGCACGTGAGCTGCCCCCAGTTCCTGCTGGGCAGCCGGACCGGCACTGTTTGGCTGGCTAACGTTTCCCTCACGCTCGCCCCAGCAGGGACGATCCCGACGCCCCCGCCCACGGCTCTCGTCTGGGACTTCCACAACTTCGACCCTTGTGTCGGCTCACTCCGGCAGGAGGGCACGGCCCAGGTCGTGACGATCGCCAGCGCCGATGGGGTCGCCTGGCATGTGCAGCTCAACCGCCTGGGCAGCACTCTGGTGGAAGGACAGCCGATCACGGTACGGTTCCGCGCCCGAGCAAGTGCCCCGCGGGATATGCTGGTGTCCGGGCAGGTCGTCGGGGGCGACTACCATGGCATCGTGAAAGACGACTGGGAGGAGTTGAGCACGGACTGGAAAGACTACTCGTTTCATGTCACTCCGCACGACATCGGCGGCAAGCCGGTCCTGTTCCCGCAGTTCCTCCTGGGCCATATGACGGGCACCGTCTGGATCGATCATGTGACGACAACCCCTGATACCACGGGTGCGGCTGATGCCACTGTGCCAGGCGGGTCGCCCATGACGCCCCCGCCTCCTTCCCCGTAAGGTGCATTATTATCCATCCGCGCAATCAAATCTGGTGAGCCGGGCGTGTTTCCCTCTCAGAACAGGTTGTCGGAAACTGTCCAGGCAGATGGAAAAAAATGCTGCTTGAACTTCATGGTGGCGTAACGATCAGTCATGCCGGCAATAAAGTCCGTCACGCGTCGGGCACGCTCTTCCAGTGATTCGCCCTCAAACTCGACGGGGCTGAGCTCTTCAATCGGCAGCAGCATCTGAGATGAGCCCATGTACAACCGGAACAGCTCTTTGAGCATGAACTGGGCCTTGTGCAGCTCCACATTGCCGCGCGTGTCCATCGTGTAGACATGGGCGTACATATAGTCCTTGAGCTTATTCGTGGCGTCCAAAACCGGGCCTGTCATCTTGACTTCGGGTTGACCGACACTGCTTTCAAGCACGTTCATGACCATCGTGCCGATGCGTTTGGAATGGGAGCGGCCTAAAACGTCCAGCGTGTCCTGCGGCAAATCGGCCAGGTTGAGGACACCGGCCCGGACGCTATCGTCGATGTCGTGATTGATATAGGCGATGCGGTCGGCGATCCGAACGCACATGCCTTCAAGTGAAGTCGGCAGATTGGTACCTTCGACGATGCCGAGATCTTTATTGCCTTTGGAATGGCCTAAAATGCCGTCGCGGACTTCCCAGGTCAGATTCAGGCCCTGTCCATGCTTTTCCAGAACATCCACTATCCGCAGGCTCTGGTCGTAATGCTTGAACTCCGCCCCCGGCACGTACTCGCGCAGAACCTCGCCCAGCGCTTCTTCGCCGCCGTGTCCGAAAGGCGTATGCCCGAGATCATGCGCCAGCGTGATCGCTTCAGTTAGGTCTTCATTCAGTCGCAATGCGCGGGCCAGGGTGCGGGCGATTTGGGAAACTTCGAGGGTATGGGTGAGGCGAGTCCGGTAATGGTCTTCTTCCGGGTCGATAAACACTTGTGTTTTGTGTTTCAGTCGCCGGAAGGCTTTCGAGTGGAGAATACGGTCCCGGTCCCGCTGAAACTCGGTACGGATAGGATCAAGCTCTTCGAGTTTCGCCCGTCCGCGTGTCTGAGCCGACAGGACCGCATAAGGCGAGAGCGTCTGCGCTTCCAGAGCCTCCTGATACTCGCGAAACTGCGTCGGTGCAAGCGCTGGCATGTTCATACTAACATTGTACCCCTGCCGCCGTGCTGGCGGCATTTCGGGTACAATAGTGGCATGACCACTTTAACTGCCCCCACCCCTCCGGCGCTGGTGCCGGCAGAGATCGACGACCCAATCAATGCCTCGATTTTAGCCGTTTCTGAAGATACGATTCAAGGCTTTTCGTCAGACCCCTTTGCCGAAATCGCCGACAAATCCGGCGTTTCTATCTCTATCGTCATGGAGCGCATTCAGGCCATGCTTCGCGCAGGCACCATCCGGCGTGTCCGGCAGACACTGATGGCGACTAATCTGGCACAGGGCTCGTTGGTGGCCTGGCAGGTCCCCGCCGACAAGCTGGATGCAGCGTTCAGCTTCCTCTTTGACGAAGACCCCTTCTCTGGTCATGTGGTCCTTCGCTCGACAGATTCGGCGACATCTGGTTCACAGTACCGTTTGTGGACAACGCTCAAAGTCCCGCAGGGATATTCTATTGTCAAGCACGCAGACTTTCTCGCCGCAAAGATCGGTGCGGAGCATTACCGCCTGATGCCCGCGAAGCGTTTGTTCGCTCTCGGTGTCGGCCACATTCGCCGTAAAGGCCTTTCTATCGGCAGCCTTGCAGACGTCCCTGCGGACGTGCTTGATACCAACATCGTCAGCCTGAGCGCTCTGGACTGGCAGGTCCTGACCACACTCAAGCGCGAGTTCGAGCCTGACGAGATCGTGCGGGATCTCTGGCGAACCCGTGCCGCCGAAGCCGACGTTGACTTAGAAACGTTTCTCCGCGTCGCGCAATCACTCCATGATCGAGGCGTCATTGGCCGCTTCTCGACCTTCCTAGAACACGTCAAACCCACGGCAGGTGACCAGCGTGTGACCCGATACAACGCCCTCTTCCATTGGGCCGTTCCCAAAGGCCGGGAGATCGAAGCAGGCCGCGAAGTAGGCCGCTTCCACATCATGACCCACGCCTACTGGCGCGAAGGCGGCCCCGAGTTCAAGAACGTCAACGTTATGGGCGTCGCGCACGGCCTCGATAAATCCGTCCTGCTCGCCCACAAAGCCGCCATCGATGCCCATTTAGAAAGCATCGGCATTCCAGTCGGCTACACTAATGTCTTTTGGGGAGGCCGCAGCGAAATCAAGCCCTCTGAGATTGCCCCCCAGGCCTACCGCGAGTTCATGCGAAGTATGGGTGTCGACCCGGAAATGATGCGCTCAAACAACTGACGCAAGGGGGGGAGAATATGAGGACAAAGATTTGTATTGAACTGTGCCTCATTTCTCCGATTATTGGAGCAATCATCGGCTGGAAGATTGGGGAGCGGATCGGAATCAGCCAGCTACCTCCTGACGCCTGGGCGGGAAGCGGTATAGGAATTCTTCTCCAAAGCATTTATGGTGCCGCCTGGGGCACACTTATCGGCTTCGTCGCTAGCGCTGTTTGCTGTTATGTATGGTATAGGATTGTCCAGCGGCATCGCGTGACCGTAGCTGTGCCTAAAACCGTAGCTGCCGATGACAATAAGCATACCCCGGTCTAAAGACCAGGGCTGTAACAAAGCAGAACGTCACTCTGTGACGGCAGAATGTCACTGTGCGACGAACACATCTTGCGTCTGTGCAGCAGACATTTTGCACTTCAAAAGCCCCGGTCTTTCAGACCAGGTTCTTACGCATAAAGGCATCTTACATCTCTGAGCCTCTAGAAGCTAACCCAGTACCCGCCAGCGAAACGCGAGGCCTCCGGAGATTAAGTCGCAGCCCACTTAAAGCGTTCTTCAAGAAATCTAAGCGGCTCCCTCTTTCCCCACGCAGTGCCGCCAATTTACGTTTCAATTTCTCATGCTGCGCTCTGCTGACCGCTCCCGAACCGTCTAAAGTGCCTTCACCGATAAGAGTACGCTGCAACAGCGGCAGAAGCATTTTACTGTGACTCAACATCGGCAAGTTACTGGCAGAGGCATTTCCGCTCAGGAGTTCTAAGTAAAGCTGCTGGGTGACATAAGGGACTTCGGTGTCTGCCAAAACATCCAAGAACGTGCTCGAATGGTGGTTCAAGTCTTGATTGAAAAAGCTGCGGAGGCATTGGTCGACTTGATCGTTCGGCGCAGGCTGCAGCAGGCCCAAAAAGTCGAGCAAAGGCGATAGCCCGGATCGGCTACAGGGAAAATAGTCTTCGTAAAAAGTAACGATCCGATCTTCAGGCCGCGTAACGGACAAGATCATATAGTTGTAATACTGCCACATGGCAAACAGGTGAGCCCGGCTGACCGGCGAATGCTTGCCCAGTGACGACGCAAAATCGAGAGGGTTACGCACGCAGATAATAAACTTCAAATCAGGCACGACACGCTGCCAGAAGGCAATTGTCACCGTTGCTTTAGGCAGCTTCCAGCCCCACTCTTCATGACTTCCAAAGAGCCTTGCGATTAAGTCTTTCGCTTCGGCATAAAAAGGCTCGATGTCAGGCGCGTACTCCCAGCCGCAGGAAAGCACGGGCGGGTTCTCCCAGGTTCCACCTAAATGCTCAAACAGACGATCCATAAATGAATGGATCTCACAGTGTTCCCAGTAACCTGTCGGATTCATGCCGGGCTTGAGGCGGGAGTCCCAGAGTCTGTCTTGATCCCCTAGGTACAGCCCGCACAAGTTCAGCATTCGGGTGACCATGGATGTCCCGCTTCGTCCAGTCCCTAGAATAGCAATCGGCATGATGCTCCTCCGGTTCAGTGCATACAGTTGAATTAAGAAGTCATATAACATCTATAAGCTTCCTGAATGCACTTTACCCAAAAAACATGAATACCACATGAAAGCCTACATGCCAAGTGATATGAGGCGGCGAGTGCTAGTCCGGCACGTTCTTTGCCAGTTCTTCCAGCGGCAAGGACAATCCTGCGTCCGCACTTAACATTACTTCAGAAAGTTCGGTGACGTTCAACCTCACTTTTACCTTCTTTGCCTCACGTATAAAAGTTTCTAAGCTGAGATTAGGATGATGCGGGGGCTGGACTATGAAGCGTTGGGCGAGTTTAGCATCCCTTTTGTCACAGAGATAGACAACCAGAAGACTGTCTTTGAACGAGCATCGCGGTAGGAACCAGCACTGGAAGTGCCAATTCTTCCTAACGCTTCTTTGTTTCGGCGTCATTTCCGTAAGCGCACCATTCGCGGACCGGACAACGGCTGCACACCGGAATTGAAGGCAGGCAGAGAGCCCGGCCATGCTGCAAGAAGAGGCGGTTGCTCCCGGCCCACAGATCACGCGGCATCACTTTTTCCAGGGCTTTCTCGGTCTGGTCCGGAGTCTTTGTGTTCACCCAGCCCAGACGATTCGTGATGCGGTGGCAATGAATATCGACGCAAAGAGCTTCTTTCTGGAAAGCATAGATCAAAACGCAGTTGGCTGTCTTACGCCCTACTCCCGGCAGGCTTAGAAGAGCATCTAAGTCATCGGGCACTAACCCACCGTAGCGTTCGACGAGTATCTTAGCAAGGGCAATAAGGCGCGGGGCTTTTTCTTCCCGATACTCACTGCCGTCAAGCAATTTATAAAGCTCGGGCTCATCGGCAGCGGCCAGTGCTGCCGCATCAGGATAGAGCGCAAAGACGCGCTCCGAGACGGCAGTTGTCTGTTCTTCGCGGGTGCGCTGAGAAATGATGGTTGCTACCAGCACTCGAAATGGGTCGCCCAACTCGACTGCGCCGCGCCCGTGATAAGTCGCTGCCAGGGTTTCCATAACGGTGCGAATGTCATCAGCAGAGGCCAAAGGCAGCATCAGCGGATATGCTCCTGAATATAGGCGAGTAGGTCAGCGATGGCTACTCGCTCCTGTTGCATGGTATCTCGGTGGCGCACTGTCACTGTGTCAATCAGATCGGTCGTGCCGTTGCGGGATTGACCCAGCGTGTCATAATCGACCGTTACGCAGAGCGGCGTACCGGCTTCGTCCTGACGCCTATACAGCTTGCCGATTCCGGCCGTATCGTCATAGACGGAGCGGACATCGCCCTGAGACTGGATCATGGCCTTGATCTGCTTGCTTTTGGCGACAATCTCCGGCTTGTTCTTGGCAAGCGGGAGCACGGCGACTTTGATGGGAGCTAGCGCAGGCGGCAGGCGCAGGACAACACGCACTTCCCCATTTTCGAGGGTTTCTTCGTCGTAAGCCTCGCAGAGCGCGGCTAGGACACCCCGGTCTACACCGGCGGCAGGCTCGACCACAAACGGGACGATATGCCGGTTGTTCGGCTGATCGAAGTAAGTCAGCTTCTCCGTAGAATGCTCGTTCTTCATCGCTTTTTCGCGTGTGTTTGCCGAGAGTTCCAGCGTATCCTGCTCTTTAGAATGAGATCCGAGGTCCCAATCGGTGCGGTTTGCGATCCCTTCCAACTCATCAAAGCCAAGTGTCGGGTAGTTGTAAAGAATGTCCACGGTGCGCTTCGAGTAGTGCGACAGCTTGGTATGCTCAAACAGCTTGAGATTCTCTCGCTTCAGGCCAACTTTCTCCACCCACCAGTTCAGATGGTCTTGAATCCACTGTTCATGGACGGCTTCATCTTCGCCGGGCAGGACAAAATACTCGATCTCCATTTGTTCCAGCTCACGGACCCGAAAGACAAAGTTCCGAGGCGTGATCTCATTACGGAACGACTTACCCTGCTGGGCGATGCCGAACGGCAGTTTGCGGTTAGTGGATGTCAGAACGTTCTTGAAGTTGACGAACATGCCCTGCGCGGTCTCAGGCCGCAGGTAGGCAAACGATTCGCTATCCGCGACCGGCCCGACCTGCGTCTTGAACATCAGATTGAAGGCGCGAGGCTCCGTCCAGTCGCCCGGCTTGCCGTCTTCCGAGTCAATGACCTTCGCGGCTTTGAGCGCTGCTTCGGCCCTCGCAGGCTCGTCCAGCAGGGCCAGTGCAAGCGACTCGTAATCCGTGTCGTCCGCTAAGCCAAATTCCTGTGTCAGCGCAAGACGCACTTCTGGCGTCTGGTCACGCAGCAGATGGTCGAAACGATACCGCTTCTTGGTCGTTCGGTTGTCGATCAGCGGGTCCGCAAACCCTTTTTCATGCCCTGAATAGCGCAGCACGTAGCGATTAGTCAGCAGAGCAGTCTCGATGCCTTCCATATCGTCCCGCTCGTAGACATTGTGCTTCCACCAGAGCCGCTTCAGGTTGTTCTTAAGCTCCACGCCCAGGGGGCCGTAGTCGAACACTCCTTGGAGACCTCCGTAGATTTCGCTGCTGGGAAAAATGAAGCCGCGCCGCTTGCAGAGGGACACGATCTTTTCTAAGTTATCTGCGGCCATTAAATTAAACTCTGTCCTTTATGTATAAACGAAGTATTACGTGCGCGAATACGGCTGCTCCGTGACAAGCCCCGGCACCGCTGAAAAGTGCTTGACGTTAAACGTGCAAAGTGTCGCGCTCTGCCCTATTGCAGTTGCAGCAATGAGTGCATCGATTAATCCCAGCCTGTGACTCAAATGATACTGCGTAAAATCTGCCAAGCCTCGTTTGCAGTCTTCTTCACGCGGCCAGATGATGTTCAATGGTGACAGCAGCAGTCGCACTCGGCGAATTTCGGCTTTGTCTTTGCATCCCTCAATAATTTCCATATAGGCAAATCCCGCTATGAACGCCGGTTCAGGAAGGGCGTTGAACCAGAGGACTGCCGGGGCACGACCGCGCACAATATCTACCGAAACATCCGTGTCAAACATTCTCATCTAGTCATCGCCCCTTTTTTCCGCCTGCTGCCGAAGTTTATGGGCGTATTCGACACTGTCACCAATGTCTTCCCGATCAGCCCAAATTCCGATCAGTCCATGCTTCATCCAATAGGCAACAACTTCCGCTCCTGTCTTGAAGTCAGAGGGATCAGCCATTAAACCTTCTTCAATCAGGTTAAGCGCATATTTGTCCACTGAAGTAGCATTTTGCTCGGCCTCAGCCGTTAGTTTAGTTTCGATCTCAATTGGCAATTCAAGTGTAATAGTCATTGTGTCATCCTCGCACGAAAGTTATTGATCTGTTCCACGACTTCTTCAATCGGCCTGGCAATCCGATCCTGGGGGATGAAAACTTGCCGTTTCTTCTTGACTTCATCATCAGCCATCAACCACATTGCAAATAGCTTAGATTTTTTACGCAGGAGCATATCCTTGTTCTTTAGCACAATAGCGATGCCAGAGAACGTCTTTTTTATGTTCGGAGCATACCGACTTGTTAAAGTCACTGTTTCGACTTCAGACCAGGGAATGAACCCAAACGCATAATTGGAAGCATTATCTTGTATGCCATTCTGGTCAACGATTATGGCAGGCGAATTATGTTTTAATATCTTCGTTTGGAGCGAAGCTAGTTGCCATGCCGGAACTGTCGCCAAACCAATAAAGACAATTAAAGACACACTCAAGCATACATTTAGTAACCACCATAAATCTAAATGTGCCAAAGCACTATAAAGGGAGAAAACAAAACCTGCTAATAACAGCAGCACCATAAAGAAACCGGTGCTTGCTGTCGTCACGTTCAAGTTACGGTATCGTCGAAATTTCGTTGTGTTCAACGGCGCTTGCAGTGCAGCACCAGATGTCACTGATATTACCTTCATTCAATGCTACTCCCACTCAATGGTTGCGGGTGGTTTACTGGTGATGTCCAGCACGACGCGGTTTACGCCGGGGACTTCGTTGACGATGCGGTTCGAGATGCGGTCTAGTACTTCATACGGCAGGCGGGCCCAGTCGGCGGTCATGGCGTCTTCGCTGGTGACGGCACGGATGACGATAGGATAGGCATAGGTGCGCTGGTCGCCCATGACGCCGACGCTCTTCGTCGGGATAAGCACGGCGAAGGATTGCCAGACTTTGCGGTAGAGACCGGCGCGTTTGATCTCGTCGATAATGATCCAGTCGGCAGAGCGCAGCAGGTCCAGACGATCTTTGGTGACTTCGCCAGTGATACGGATCGCAAGTCCAGGGCCGGGGAAGGGCTGACGCCAGACCATATCGGTCGGCAGACCAAGCTCTTCGGCGACTCTGCGGACTTCATCTTTGAACAAGAATCGCAGCGGCTCGACCAGCTTAAAGTTCATGTCTTCCGGCAGGCCGACATTGTGGTGTGTCTTGATCTTGGCGGCTTTGCCCGTGCCGGATTCGATGACGTCCGGGTAGAGAGTTCCCTGGGCGAGGAATGCGGCGTCCGTCAGTTTGTTGGCTTCTTCCTCAAAGACGCGCACAAACTCTTCGCCGATAATCAGCCGCTTGCGCTCGGGGTCGATCACGCCGGCAAGACGGGCTAAAAATCGCTCTTCGGCATCGACGGTGATCAGATTGATGTTGAACGCCGCCGCGAATTTACGCTGGACATCCTCCGCTTCCCCTTTTCGCAGCAAACCGTGATTGACAAAGATGCAGACAAGCTGGCTTCCAACGGCTTTATGAACCAGAGCGGCCACGGTGCAGCTATCGATGCCGCCACTGAGGCCGCAGACGACCTGGCTGGTACCAACCTGTTCGCGAATAAGCGCGACCTGCTGCTCGACAAAGCTGCCCATCTCCCATAGGCCAGTAGTCCCGCAGACCTTTTCGACGAATCCACGGATGACTTCAGTCCCCCACGGCGTGTGAACCACTTCCGGGTGAAACTGGACCGCATAGAAGCGCCGTTCGGCATTGTACATAGCCGCGACCGGGCAGCTCTCCGTAGACGCCGAGACCGTAAAGCCGGGCGGGGGGGCTTCGACAGTATCGCCATGGCTCATCCAGCAGACAAGTTCTGGGTTCAGACCTTCAAACAGCACGGTCGGGTCCAGGACGTCAAGCTGCGTTTTGCCGAACTCTTTAAGCGTCGCCATCGAGACTTTGCCGCCCAGATCGTGCGCCATCGCCTGCATCCCGTAGCAGATTCCTAAGATCGGCAGGCCTAAATCGTAGACCGCTTTATCGATCTGCGGGGCTCCCTCTTCATAGACGGAAGACGGGCCGCCGGAGAGTATCAAACCAACGGGATCACGGGCTTTGATCGCCTCCAGCGCCGTATCATAAGGCAAAATCTCGCAGTAGACATGGCATTCCCGGATGCGCCGTGCAATGAGCTGCGTGTACTGTGCTCCAAAATCCAGCACAATTACCAGCTCCGATGGAGTCATCCCGTCGCCGCTGACGGATGCTCCGCGCGGCCCATAAGTCGTCAAAATCGGCTGATCCTGATGCTGAGGCGTCAAAGACATGACGTACCCCGTTTCAGGTCTGCGGAAGTAAAGTTCGTTTTAGCAATTTTCGAGTGTGTTGTTTTCATAAGCATAAGGATGTTTTTGTCAGGGAAAGTTTCGATAAATCTCTCTGCGATGTAAGCATCTCACATAGGTTACGGTATTCGAGGAAATGCTGAATCCCAATCGGTAGTCACCGATACGAACATGGTAAAAGCTTCCGCCACCGCGCATCTTCTTCAAATTTGAGATTTCCTGTAAAGATGCAGCATTCTCAATTTCATCGAGGACGTGCTGAATACGGGCCAGCAAATCCGCGTCTTTAAGAGTCTTCAAGTCACGCAGGAAGCTATCCTTAAAGTCGACTTTCATGCTGTTCTCTGAAGTACGGCGTAAACTTCTTCACGGCTTACCATTCCGCTCTCCATTCCTTCTTCGATAGCGCGTGTGAAGGCGATATCTTCCAAGGTTTCCTCTAATACATCCCGTATCAAGTCAGGGCGCTCCTGCATAACTTCAATAAATGCAGCTTTGAGAACATTCTTCAATTGCTCATTTTCAGGTGTCACAGCCATTTTTAGTTCTCCCTGTGAAAGTTCGTTCTCGGGCGCAGTCGGCAGGAACAATACCGTGAGGTGTTCTGTGTCTTCCAGTTCACCCTCAGCGTCAGCAAGAGCCTCGTAATACTCATACTGGCGCGGCGGCTCGAAAGATGGGCGGACAGGAACGTACCATCAATCCTCTTCATGCCGGACGCTTTATGTCAGCGCTTCCAAAGTTGCGCCGCTTGGGTGCTTGTCCTTCGGGTAATGTGCTACTATTTCAACAATTTCTTTTTCACTCATAGATGTCGAGCGCAGCCTGACCTTAAACACTCCCTACCCCCGGAATTGAGCCGCAGATCGCACTTGAAGAATTCGGACTGTTTCTTCCTCGCCATCATCGTCATTGTCGATCAGAAGAAAGACAACACGATAGGCTGTTCTTCCATTTCGGTAAAGCATCCGCCGCGTTTCGCATCCCTCTTGCCCCTTTAGGGGGATTTTCTCATGCCGACGAGGGAGTGTTTCTAATGCTTCAATTGCCTGCGTCAGCCCTTCCAGCCAGCGGCCTGCAAAACTAGAGTCATAGGCAGAGAGACGCAAAAAAGCCGCCTCAATTTCCGCCTGAGCCGCATCGCTGGTTTCCACAATGAAGTTCAAGAAGTGACTGTCGATTCACCAGCAAAAAGTTCTTCTTGGGAAAGATGAGTAGGAAGATTATACTTCGTTCGCCATTCCTCAGCAACTTCCGAAAACAAGCGAACTCGGCCCGCGTCACTGTCGGCTAAAGAACGGCGCAAGCTTTCTTCTGATTCTGCCTCGTCCCGTGCTTCCCACTCCAAAGCGGAGGCGACAAGGGCATCGGCAAAAGCGTTGATGTCTGCGCCGTCACGCTCGGCACGCTGCCGCAATAGGGCTTCAGTTTCTGGTTTGAGAGTAATCATGTATTCCTTACTTTACCGGCCCTGGCCGACGCCCTGGGCACGCTGCTGAGATTTGCCTTCGGTTTGAATCTGGGGGGCGACTACCATCTCGGCCTGCTGCATTTCGGCGATGGTGCGGGCACCGCAGGTCGCCATGGAAAGGCGAAGAGCACCGACGAGGTTCATGGTGCCGTCGTCTTTGTGAGCGGGTCCTAACAGAATCTCGCGCAGGGTTCCCATTATAGAAACGCGGATGCGGGTGCCGCGCGGGAGGTCGGCGTTGGACATTGCCATACCCCACGAGTAGCCGGGCGCAGGGGCTTCAGACGATGCGGCGATGGACGAGCCGAGCATGACGGCGTCGGCACCGGACGCGATGGCTTTGGCGAAGTCGCCGCCGTTCTTGATGCCGCCGTCGGCGAGAATGGGGACGTACCGGCCTGTGCGTTCCTGGAACGCATCGCGGGCTGCGGCGCAGTCGGCGACGGCGGTCACTTGAGGGACACCGACACCGAGCACGGAGCGGGTCGTGCAGATCGCGCCGGGGCCGACTCCGATCAGAAGCGCGGAAGCTCCGGCTTCCATCAGCTCTGTCGCGGCCTGGAACGAGACGCAGTTGCCGACAATCACGGGAACCGGGGAATCGCGGCAGAACTTCGCGAGGTCGACCGTTTCTGAGTGAGTCGAATAATGCCGGGCAGTCGCGACTTGAGAGGCGACGACAAAGAGGTCGACGCCTGCCTCGACAGCGGCGGCGGCGATGCGGGGCGCAGTCGGTGGGATAGCGGAAATAGCGGCAAAACCGCCGCCGGCTTTGATCTCTAAAATGCGCTTGATAATCAGATCGTCGCGGACCGGGGCCGTGTAAAGCTTCTGCATCTTCTCGATGATATGGTCAGCGGGCGTTTCGGCGATCTCCTGGAGAATGCTTTCGGCGTCATCATAGCGCGTCTGCAAGCCTTCGCCATTTAATACGGCGAAGCCGCCGAGACGGGTCATCTCGACGGCCATTTGCGGGTTGACTGCGGCATCCATCGCGCTTGCGACTATGGGGATCGCGAAACGGTGACGGTCCAGTGTCCATGACGTGTCCACATCACGCGGGTCGACGGACAGGGCCGAAGGGACTAAGGCAACCTCATCGAAGCCGTAGACGCGACGCGCCTTCTTGTTTCCTCCCAGCGTAATGGTTTGTTCCAACTTGGCGTACTCCTAAACTTTTCGGATTAGTATACCCGACGCGGAGTGCAGACTGTCAACTCTGGGTATACTAAACGCTAGATTAGAAACGAGGGGTGCATGTCTTCCGAGACGAAAAAAGTCATTATTGTCGGCGCGGGAATTGGCGGACTCGCGACTGCCATGCGTCTGCAAGCCACAGGCCGTTTTCAAGTGACTATCCTGGAAAAAAACGCGACAGTCGGCGGGCGAGCCAACATCCGCGAAGTCGACGGCTTTCGGTTTGACACCGGCCCTTCGCTACTGCTCATGACCGATGTCTACAAAGAGCTGTT
>JBPBQB010000057.1:0-37490 GCA_050954545.1 Janthinobacterium lividum
GTCTCTGCTTTTTTTTCTGGGTTGTTGGGGGGCCCGGGCGGTGCGCGCCCCCCCCCCCGCCCGGCCGGCCCCGGCGGGTCCAGCTAGCTTTCTTCCGCCGGGCTTTCGGCGACCAGCAGGACATCGATGCCGCGCGTCAGACGGATCAAATCGTTGACGAGTGACCCCTGGACAAATTCCTGCAGGCGTGTTCGGTGGGAGTGACCGATGACAATCTGGGTGACTTGATTCGCACCTGCATAATCGGCCAGGGACTGAGCGACTTTAATTCCCTCGGCCCGTTCGATGCGGATTCCGAGGCGGTTGGCAAGAGAAAAATCGCTTTCCAGAACTTTCTGCTGGTCTAAAGTCGGTTTTCCAAGCGGCACGTAGACGGCGACAATGTCCGCCCGGAGCCGACGCGAAATGCGCCACCCGCGCCGCAGAAGACTGTCGGAGTGTTTGTCGGGGGAGATACAGACCATGACCCGCTCCTGGGTCTGCCAGGGTTTCGAGACATCGTGCTCTTCCCGGTAGCTCTGGACGGAGCGGTCGACTTCGGAAGCGACTTCGCGCAGAGCGATCTCGCGCAGCGCCGACAGATTGCCTTCACTGAAAAAGTTCTGCAATGCCTGCGGGACTTTTTCGACCGGGTAAACGTCGCCGCGCTGCAAACGGTTGATCAGCGCACGCGGCGTGATGTCGACGGTCACGATCTCGTCGGCCTCGCCCAGCACCCAGTCGGGGACCGTTTCGCGCACTTTGACACCGGTGATCTGGTAGACAGTATCGTTGAGGCTCTCTAAGTGCTGGACATTCAGCGTGCTTTCGACATTGATCCCGGCGTTCAGTATCTCGATGACGTCCTGGTAGCGCTTTTCGTTTTTAGAGCCGGGCACATTCGTGTGGGCAAGCTCATCGACCAATACCCAGGTCGGGCGGTACCCAATAATCGCTTCGGTGTCCATCTCCTCGAACATCGCGCCTTTGTATTCCACGGATTTTCGCGGAATGATCTCCAGCAGGCCGATCTGTCCTTCCGTTTCCTTGCGCTTGTGCGTTTCCACGAACCCGATCACGACATTCTGGCCGCCGCACTTGCGCCGGTTGGCTTCCGACAGCATCTCATAGGTCTTGCCGACCCCGGCGGCAAAGCCAAGAAACAGCTTGAGACGTCCTCGTCCCGCCGACCGCTCTTCTTTCTGAAGCCGCGCCAGCATTTCTTCGGGTGTCGAGCGCCGCATTGCGCTATTATCTGAAGCAGCCATAAATATCTTTTACCGTAATCCTAAATCGTCTTCCTGTATTCTTGTGAGCGCTGTTCTGCCTTGCATAAAGCACCCCAAATTAGAATACCATAAACCAGCTTAGTTCGCGTCCCGCAGATGTGCTGGGATGAGATGTGAGTGACCGGCAAGATCGGACGAGTGACTTCGGTCACTCGTGTTTATGCCATTACACTTCTGACACCTCAACAGTTCGGAAGCGATAGCCGACTCCGGGTTCGGTGACGATGAAGCGGGGGCGGGCGGGGTTGTCTTCGATCTTCTGACGCAGATGGCTGACATGGACACGCAGGTATTGGGTCTCTTCGACGTCTTCGGGACCCCAGACGGCGGCAAGCACCTGACGGTGGGTGAGGACACGCTCGGCATTCTGAGTCATAAAGCGCAGGATTTCGTATTCGTGCGGGGTCAGCTTCAGCTCCTGACCGGATTTGAATGCCAGCCGACGGGCGTAATCGACGGACAAGTTACCGGCTGTAAAGACAGGCTCATCGATAGGAGCGCCGACACGGCGGCGTCGCAGGGAAGCACGGATACGCGCGGTCAGCTCGTCCATGCCGAACGGTTTGGTCAAATAGTCGTCTGCGCCCAAATCCAGTGCCCGCACCTTCTGAGCTTCCTGGGAGCGGGCGGAAAGGACCAAGATCGGTACATCTGTCCAGGCCCGGAGGCGGCGGCAGGTTTCGAGGCCATCCATCACCGGCATCATTAGGTCCAAGATCACCAGGTCGGGCAGGGCGATGGCGGCGAGGCGCAGGGCCTCTTCGCCATCCGCCGCTGCATGGACTTCGTACCCCTGAGCCTTCAAGCTGGCTGTGACCGCTCTGCGGATCTCCGGCTCATCGTCTACCACTAAAATCGTGCCGGAATCTTTTTGCATGAGATTAGTTTACTCGCTGGAGGCGCGAAAAGAGGCCCCCTAACCCCCAATTTTGGGGGAACCAGAGAGGAACATACGGCATTACACTAGCAGGCAGACCGCTTTGCCCAAGATTGGCAGTAAAGGATATAGAATTGAACAACTCATTGACACTTTTCGCCGGAGCCACACTTCTGGCTACTCTCAGCCTCACCGCCGTGGCTGCACCCCCACCAGCGAACTCTGTCCGCGTGCGCGGCACGATCCATAGCCTTACTCCTAAAGTCTTAACGGTGTCTTCGGCAGCCGGTCCGGTCAAAATCCAGCTTGCAGGACCGCCGCAGGTCGTCTCCGTCGTGCCATCCAGCCGGGCACAGATCAAGCCAGGTAGCTTTCTCGGCATCGCCTCCGTGACCCAGGCGAACGGCACTCAGAAGGCCGCCGAAGTCGTCGTGTTCCCGGAAGCCGCCCGGGGAACAGGCGAAGGCAGCTACGACTGGGACCTGCCGACGGGCGGCAAAGGCCACAGCAAGATGACCAATGGCACAGTGTCACAGTCTATGTCACATTCGCGTATGACGAATGGCACTATGGCGATGAGCCACAGCAAGATGACCAACGGCACGGTCAGCCGTCAAACCGGCGGCTCGGCCATCACGCTTCAGTATAAGTCAGGGGCGGGGATGGGATCGCAGGCGATTACTCTGCCCGCTAACATTCCGGTAGTCACGTTTGCGCCCGGGCAGGCGTCCCAGCTTACGCCAGGCGCTCATGTGATTGTCTTCGCGGCACGTCAGCCTAACGGTGGTCTAAAAGCACAGCGTATTTTAGTGGGCAAGAACGGCCTGACACCGCCGATGTAGAGCAGAAAGCCGTGGGTATGAAACCCACGGCAATGAAAAGCAGACGCCCTCCGGGCTACGGAGATAAGATTCGGACTCATCCGTATTCAGCCCGGAGGGCGTCAGCACTTAACGGCCGTGGGTTTCATACCCACGAAATCCCTCTGTTTTATCGCTCGACCATGCTCATGCCGCGCTCGTTGTAACGCGGGCCGGAGGTCTGATCCGCCACTTCTGCGAGCTTCGACAGATCGCTTGAAGTGAGCGTGATGTCCGCCGATCCGACATTCTCTTCCAGATACTTCACCCGCTTCGTGCCGGGGATCGGGACAATGTCCGAGCCCTGGGCGAGCAGCCAGGCGAGGGCGATTTGGCCGGGGGCAGCTCCTTTGGCGGCGGCGATCTGCTTGACGGCGGCGACCAATTCCAGGTTCTTGGTGAAGTTCTCACCCTGGAACCGGGGATCGTTGCGCCGGTAATCGTCGGCAGCGAAGGCGTCTGGACTAGTGATCTCGCCAGTCAGGAAGCCCCGGCCCAGGGGGCTGAAGGGGACCAGGCCGATGCCAAGATCGCGCAGGGTGGGGATGACTTCTGCTTCCAGGCCGCGCTCCCAGAGCGAATATTCGCTTTGCAGGGCGGCGATGGGGTGGACTGCACCCGCGCGGCGCAGGGTCTCGGAGCCGACTTCGGACAGGCCTAGATATTTGACTTTGCCGGCATGGACAAGCTCGGCCATCGCACCGATGGTGTCTTCGATGGGGATTGTCCGGTCCCGGCGGTGCTGGTAGAATAAGTCAATCGTCTCAATACCAAGCCGCTGCAGGGAAGCGTCGCAGGCCCGGCGCACATTTTCAGGGGAGCCGTCGACACCGGCGATCTGTCCGTTTTCGAATTTGAATCCAAACTTGGTGGCGATCACGACTCCCTGGCGACGGCCTTTGAGAGCCTTGCCGAGCAGTTCTTCGTTCCAGTAAGGGCCGTAGGCTTCAGCGGTGTCCAGAAACGTGACTCCTAAATCTAAAGCGCGGTGGATGACAGCGATGGACTCGGTTTCGTCGCGCTCACCAGCGTCGCCGTAGACGCCACTCATGCTCATGCAGCCGAGGCCGATCTCGGAAACGGATGGCCCGCCGGTGCCTAATATTCGTGTGTTCATTGGAAGTGCCCTTTTCAGAAAGTGTGTCGGGCGACTTCAGTCGCCCGCAAAGCCTTACCCTAGTCGAATTTGATGACGATCTTGCCGAAGTGGGAGCCGCTTTGCAGATAGGCGTAGGCAGCTTGCGCTTCAGCGAAGGGAAAGACACGGTCGATGATGGGTTTGGTCTGGTTTACGACCATTGCCGTCAGCAGGCGCTCGAACATGGCGCGGGAGCCGACATAAATACCGGTGAGGCGGATGCTCTTTCCTAAGATCGGCATGGGCGAGATTTTCGCCTCGACATCCGACAGGACGCCGATCTGGGAAATATGACCGCCCTGACGGACCGCCTGCAATGACTTTTCCAATGTCCCCGGCCCGCCGACTTCCACGATCTGATCGACGCCCTTCTTATCAGTAATCTCCCACACAGCCTTCTCCCACTCGGGATTTGCTTTATAGTTGATTGTCTCATCGGCTCCCAGCGACTTTGCCCGTGCCAGCTTTTCATCGGACGACGACGTAATAATCACCCGTGCGCCGTGCATCTTGGCGATCTGGAGCGCGATCATAGAGACGCCGCCGGTGCCGAGCAGCAGCACGGTCTCGCCTGCGGTCAGATGCCCCTGTTCGACAAGGCCGTTCCAGGCAGTGACGGCAGCGCAGGGCAGCGTCGCCGCCTCTTCATAGCTTAAGTAGTCGGGTAGCTTCACGACACCGTCTGCGGACAGCAAAACGTATTCGGAGAACATCCCATCGATCCCGCCTCCCAGCGCGGACTGCTGGTATTCCGCCTTGATTCCACCCTCCAGCCAGGTCTGAAAGAAGATGCCGGCGACTCTATCGCCAGTTTTGACCCGCGAAACGCCATCGCCGACGGCAACAACTTCGCCCGCGCCATCGGAGAGCGGGATGAGGCCGGCGGGCAGGGCAGTCCGGCTGTAACGGCCCAGGAGAATCATGAGGTCGCGGTAATTGAGCGACACGGTATGGACGTGGACAAGTATTTGGCCGGGGCCGGGCGTCGACGGCTCAGGAAGGTCGGTTTGTGTCAATCCGTCGAGGCTGCCATATTGGTTGATTTGATACGCTTTCATCGTCGTTATACTTTCTTGTCATAGTGGATTGGATTTGGAACCCACCTCCTTGCTTCGCAGGGGTCCTCCCGAAACGGGAGGACGAGGAGTTAAGTGCAGGACAGAAGTATTTTAGACAAAGCCTTTATTGGCAAGTCTGGACTCTTTGTCCTCCCATTTCGGGAGGACCCCTGCGAAGCAAGGAGGTGGGTTCTTAAAGCGCCGGGTAATCGGTATAGCCACCTGCGTCACCGCTATAAAAAGAGGACTGGTCAGGCGTGTTCAGAGCGGCATTTGTCTTGTAGCGCTCCACCAGATCAGGGTTTGCGATGAACGGGACGCCGAAGCAGACTAAATCTGCATAGCCGGACTCGATCGCGGCGCTGCCGGTCTCTTTGTTATAGCCGCCGTTGATCATAAAAGTGCCGCCGAAGGCTTCGCGCAGGATCGGGGCGATTGGCTTTGTCTGGGTCTCGGGCATGGACATCGGGTGGTCGGTTGTGACCGGCTCGATGACATGCAGGTAAGTGATGCCGAGGCCGCGCAGCTTCTGGGCGACATAGGTAAATGTCGCGATGGGGTCGCTGTCGTGCATATCGTTGAAGTTGCTGTAAGGCGAGAGACGGATACCGACGCGGTCTGCGCCCCAGACTTTGATCACGGCTTTGGTCACTTCGAGCATCAAGCGAGCACGGTTCTCGATCGAGCCGCCGTATTCGTCGGTGCGCTGATTGGAACCGTCGCGCAGGAACTGGTCGAGCAGGTAGCCGTTTGCCCCGTGGACTTCGACGCCGTCGAAACCCGCGTTTTTAGCGTTCTGTGCGGCGTCGGCGTACTGTTGGACGACGCCTGGGATTTCGGAGAGCTCTAAAGCGCGGGGAGTCACAAACTCCTGTTCGCCAGTATCGGTATAGATCTTACCTGCGGGCTTGATCGCCGATGGGCCAACGGGAGTCAAGCTGCCGACCTGGGTGGACGGGTGGGAGATGCGCCCGACGTGCCAGAGCTGAAGGAAGATATGACCGCCTTTGGCATGGACGGCATCGGTGACTTTGCGCCAGCCGTCGACCTGGGCGTCGGTGAAGATGCCTGGAGTCTTCGGGTAGCCTTTGCCCTGATCGGAGACCTGGCTGGCCTCGCTGATGATCAAGCCGGCGGTGGCCCGCTGGGCGTAGTAGGTGACGGCAAGGTCAGAGGGAATGTCGCCGTCCGCGGCGCGGCTGCGGGTCAATGGGGCCATGACCATGCGATTCGGCAGGGTGGTCGGGCCGAGTGTCAGCGGCGAGAATAGATCGTTACTCATAGGTGCTTTCTGTCTTGCGAATTTTTTATTTTGCCCCTTACCAGGGCAGCGTATCGTTCTTGTGGAAGAAGCCGCCGGTCGGGCCGTCGTCGGGCAGCGTTGCCAGACGGACAGCGGTTTCCGCGCCTTCGGTGACAACGAGGCCGCCGGATTTATTCATGTCGGTCTTGACGGAGCCGGGGTGGGCGGCGTTCACCTTGACGGGTGTACCCTGAAAATGGGCGGCTTGAATAATCGTCAGCATATTCAGCGCCGCTTTCGACGAATTATAGATCGGGAGCATCCAATCGAGTGGAAAGTGGCCAGATGCATTTTGGGTGAGTGAGCCGAGCCCGCTGGAATGGTTGACGACCCGGCCTGCCGGGTTGGCCTTCAGCAGCGGAGTCAATGTCTGGGTCAGGAAGTAGGGCGCGATGACGTTCGCTTCGTAGCCTTCGCGGAACTGTTCCGGGCCGGCATCGGGGCCGTCGACCATGATGCCGGCGTTGTTGACCAGAATGTCGAGACGGCCAAAGTGGGACTGGAAATAGTCTGGGAGGGTGTCCCGGTCGCTGGCTTCGGTGACTTCCAGCTTGACCGTGTGGGCATCAATGCCTTCGTCTTTCAGCAGTTTTGCGGCGGCTTCGCCCCGGCCTGTGTCGCGGGAGCCGAGGACAACGGTGATGCCCTGATGCCCGAGTTGCCGGGCGATTTCGAGACCGATGCCTTTGTTTGCGCCTGTGATCAGAGCGACTTTGTTTGTAGTTGTCATGGTGTTTTTTGGGTGCGACTGAAAATTAAGACCCGGCCTTGAAAGGCCGGGCTAAAAGAGCACAAAGCCCCTCCGGGGCTGAATGCCGGTAACAGTGGGCTTAGACGGATTTGGCGAACGTCGCAATCTTTTCGCGGGCGGCGGCCAGCACGGGGGCTTTGACTTCGTCGGTCGCATTCGTGTTTTCCAGGTTGATGAACTCGACATCGGTGACACCCATAAAGCCGAGCACGGTGCGGACTGTGGGGGTGAGCTGGTTGTAGGGCTCACGCGCCTGTCCGGTTCCGTAGCCGCCGCCGCCGTGTGCGGTGACAATAAAGGCCTTCTTGTTCTTCAGCAGACCTTCGTAAGTCCCTGGGTTGAAGGTGCGGTTGGCCCGTGCGACCTGGTCGATGTAGGACTTGAAGACGCCGGGAACGCCGAAGTTATACATAGGGATGCCGAAGACATAGACATCGGCGGCGAAAAGCTCGTCGATGAGCTCGTCGGACAGTGCCAGCAGCGATTTCTGCTCGGCGGTGCGGGACTCTTCCGGGGTGTACATGGCGTAGATAAAGGGTTCGGAGACATAGGGAATGTCCTGGTGTCCGAGGTCACGGTTCGTGACAGTGGTGCCGACATTGGCATCTGTTATGGCCTGGACAAGTTCGCCGGAGATGATTCGGGAATGCGACGATTCGCCGCGTGCGCTGGCATTCAGGTGAAGGATATGTGTCATGGTGGTCTCCCAGTAGAATTTGCAGAGATTTTGCGTCTCTGCTGAGGGAACACAGAGGGTGAAAGAGGGGTTCCCGGAAAGAACCCCTCCCGTCTCGCTAGGGCTCGCCTCCCTCCCCTGTTAGGGAAATGCTTTTGGATGGGACAAGAGAGGGGAGGGGGCTTAGCGACAGTAAGCCACGCGCCCTCCGACAAGAGTCCAGGCGACTTCGCCGGTTTCCGGGTGTAGGATAACGAGATCGGCGGTCTTGCCAGAGGCGATTGCGCCGAACTGGCCGTCTAAGCCAAGCTGACGGAGGGCGTTGCCGCTGGATAAAAGGGCGGCTTCGGGGAGGGTGACAGGGGCGTAGCGGCGCAGATTCGCGAACGCTCGGTTCATGGTGAGGACGCTGCCGGCGAGGGTGCCGTCGGCGAAGGCGGCGGTGCCGTTCTGGACAAAGACGGGATGGCCGCCGAGCTTGTATTCGCCGTCCGGCATGGCTGCGCCTTCGATGGCGTCGGTAATGAGAACTGCGCCGGTGGGTCCTTTGGCGGCGACAATGAGGCGGACAATCAGAGGATCGAGATGGACACCGTCGGCAATCATCTCGCAGATGATCTCGGGACGGGCAAGCGCCGCGCCGACTGTTCCGGGCTCGCGGTGATGCAGGCCGCGCATGGCGTTGAAGAGGTGGGTCGCGCCTGTTGCGCCCCATCCGATGGCCTGTTCGACTTCAGCAGCCGTCGCGTTTGTGTGGCCGACTGAGGCCGTGATGTTTTTGGACCGGGCCAGTTTGATGACTTCTTCCGCGCCTGCTTCTTCCGGGGCCAGTGTGATCCGGCGGATGTGGCTGCCGGAGAGGGCGACCCAGTGGGCCAGCTCGCCGGCATCCGGGGGGCGGACAAACTCAGCGGGCTGAGCGCCGCGCTTGGTCATACAGATGTAGGGGCCTTCGAGATGGATACCGATTACTCGTGCTTCGTCTGGGTTTGGCCCGGCTTCGATCACAGCGCGTGCGGCTGTAATTGCCGCATCAGTCGCGGAGCGAGAGGCAGTCAGCGTGGTTGCCAGAAGACTAGTTGTGCCGAAGCGGGCATGGGTACGGGCGACCTGACGGACGGCGTCCACCGTGCCGTGCATGAAATCTGCGCCGCCGCCGCCGTGGACGTGGACATCTACAAAGCCGGGCAGGACAAGAAATCCCGAAGCATCGATGTCGGCGCTGCGGGGCGTCGATGTCCGCTGTGCGCTTACTTCGGCAATCATGCCGTCATTGCCGATGGTCAGTGCGCCGTCGGAGAGAACGCCGCCTGGGGTCACAATATCGCCTGTAATTGTCAGCATAAGTTGGTGGTTCTTTCAGTACCCTGCCCTGAACGGCAGGGCTTTAAAAAAGCAATTCCCCGCCTTCGCGGGCATAGAAAATGCTGACGAGGTTCGTCCTCGCCCACGAAGGTGGGGGCTTGCACTTTTAAAGCCCAGGGGTTCAGCCCTGGGAAAACTTTTGTCTAACGCACCTGCCAGCCGCCGGGCGATATATTACTGCCGTCCGGCGAATGGTAGGGAACGGTGCCGAAGTTGACGGTGATGGTGGTTCCGGTGGACCAACGGGTGCGCTGGACGGCGTGGTCGGGGGTCAGGAACTCGTGGGTGAGCATTTCGGCGTTTGCTAAGCGGCGGACTATTGGGCAGACGGTTTTGTAGGTTTGGACGAAGTGCGCTTTATTCTTTTCCCAGATGGTCCGGTCGAAGAGGAACATGGGGGGAGTGCCGTAGAGAAGGTTGAAAAGGTCGCGCCGGGACCAGACTTCCGGGGCTTTGTTGGTGGAGTCGCCCCAGTACCAGTTGGCGACGACGCATTCGTGGTAGACCAGCTCCCAAAGTGGAACGCGGTAGAAATGGCCGACCTGGAACTTCAGGAAGTCCGGGGTGGGCGTTTGGTAGGCCATCATCGTATACCCGGCGTCGGGCAGCCGGTACTGGGCAAGGCTCATCATGCCTTCGTAGTAGTCGGCGTAGGGGACGGACGGGTCGATGCCGGTTTCGGTGCCGACGACTTGCTTCATATCGTTAGCGCAGAAATCCAGCAGGGCCATTTTGTAATGCCGGTCCTGCGTGCGGGTCAGCGGATGGGCGGGGTCATAGTCCTCGCGCCAGGGGGACGCGGTGGTCGTATCGATAAAGCGGCAGCGGTAAGGGGTCGTTTTCAGGTCAGCGGGAATGGTGAGGCGGGCGCGGGCTAGGCCGCGCTGAGAGTTGATGATGCCGCCCTGGTAGACTACTTCGGTGCCTTCCGGCTTCTTTTCCCGGTCCGCCCAGCCGAGCATCATGCCGCCGCTGGGGAGTTTGACGAGGTCTTCCGGCCAGCCGTCATGGTGCAGCCAGGTGGGGGCGTCGGCGGGCCAGACGTCCTGGAAGATGTCGTACCGGGAGCTTAAATAACCGAGAGCGTTGATCTGGGCGACTTTCTGGGGAGTCCCGCCGCTGGACCAGAGAACGTGGTCCATGCCGAGCGACTTCATCTCCCGGCACAGGGCGACTTTGTCCATATCCCAGTTCCAGACATTGACTGCGCCGAGCAGCAGGCCGACGTTCGGGTTTGATCGCTGCTTCTCTGCCAGTGTCTTAAACAAGCCTATCGACCGGGCGTAGGCACGGTACTGTTTGGCCTGGGCGACGTAGCCGCCTTTCGCGGAGAAGACATAGGTGAGGACTCGTGGGTAGGAAAACGCACCACGCGACGGTTCCCAGGCGGGCTGGGCGTAGAGCCGACCGCCGAGATGCCGGGTGAACTCGACATGGGCGTCATCGGGCGTTTGCAGGATGGTCTGGACACCTGCGCCGGTAGTCGGGTCGACTGCGCCGAACCAGGGCATGCAGAGGCCGTGGCCGGAGTAGGTAGTCAGCGTGATCGGCGGGATAGAGGCATCGTCGACGGGGTAGATGATGCCCTCGTTCATGGGCAGGACAAGCCAGGTTCCCGGCCCGGACACGAACGGCGGGGGGAAGTCGACAGCTTGCTGCTGCGTTCCAGTCCCTGAAATCTGGACAGACAGCTTGGGTTTTGCCGGGTCCAGGGTCAGCGCTGCTTCTAGTGTCAGGTCGCTTGCGACGTCCCAAACGGTCAGCTCGAGATTCCGAGGCCCGAGCCGGCGGGCGTCTTTGACAATTAGCCCTTCGCCGAGCGGCTGCTGATGCCAGGCAATGCCGCCGCGCTTGTCGGTGACGGCGAGTGTCCCGTCTTCTTCATTCAGCCGGACATCGAGAACGGCATTGGTCAGCTGCAGCGCTTGTCCGTGCCGCTTGCTGCTCAGCGCTGCGGCATTGCCGTCTTTGACAAGCGCTAAATCATCCAGCCAGACTGTGCCCGGCCCGGCTCCGGTCAGGCGGAACTGGACTGTGGCGACACCTGACGGCACCACCCAGCGGCGCGACAACTGCTGCCAGTCGTGTGTTCCATTGACTTCTTCCAGACCGGCCATCCAGTCAATCTCTGCGCCGTCTGCGCCGCGTGTCACGACGCTGAGCTGGGCGTCTGCCGCCCCTTCTCCTTTGATCCAGCCGGAGAGGGTGAAGATGTCGCCGACATGAACGGGCAGACGGGTAGTTTGAGCGATGCTCCAGTCTTTTTCGCCGGTGAAATGGACCTGGAGCGATGCTTTCCCGCCGTGCATGACCGCCGTGTCTATTGACTCTGTGCCTGTGTTCGGGTCCCGTGTCCAGAGCGGCTCCCAGCCGCTGAGGCTGGACTCGAAGCTGGGGTTGGTGAGGAGGGGCGGGGTGGTTTGGGGGGAGTCGGCGTGGCATGGGAGAGCATAGAGACTAGAGAAGACTAGGAAGCTGAAGAGTGCTGGGATTAGCTTTTTCATTGGTTTTTACGCGCAGTTCCAGTCGGATGAACGTGCCCGGATGAACGTGCCCGGATTGCGTTACCCGGATTGGAAATCCGGGTCTTTAGAAGTGCGATTGTCCGCCTTAGCGGACATAGGATTTCAGAAAAAGAAGCGGTAGTCTAAATCTAGCTGTTTGATGCGCTCGGTCTGGCCGTAGTTGCCTTCGGCGTTGGCGGGGGTGAAACCGTCGCCGGGGCTCGGGACGCTGGGAGAAATCGGGAAGGCATCCTGGCGGTAATCGTGGTAAGTCAATTCAATGCTGTTGTGCTGGTTCGGCGAAAACTCGACAGACGCGGCATAATCACGGGAATTCGGGGCAGGAAAATTGTCGTCAACGCGTCGGCGATCCCGCTCTTGCAGGGCGACAGTCAGGCCGGGATGCAGGCGGCGGCTGAGGCGCAGGAAGAGCTCACGGCTGTTGGGGCCGCTTGGCAGTCCGAGCTCGTCATATTGGCCTTTCTGCCACTGCGTGTCGACACTGCGGGAGCTGTAGGTGGTCGGGTCGGCGAACGTGTACTCGGCGACAATCCCTGTTCCGGGGCCGGGCTGAAATGCGACACCGGCAAGCTGGGCGACCTTGCGCGGTGTCCGGTAGCTTTGATGGCCTGGCGATTGGAGGTCGTCGATGCCAAGCTGGCCGTAGACACGGAGCGCGGTCGTGGCCTCGTAGGAGAGACCCAAGTTCAGGAAACTGTTGTAGGTCTGGTCGAGGCCTTGAATCCGCAGTCCGCCAATTTTTAAATTCGCGCTCTGGCCGCTGTAAAAGTCCGGCAGCAGCGAGACGTAAAGCGATTGAGACGATGAGGAAACATATGCTTCCTGAAAATCCGCCGTCAGGCGCGGATTAAACGCATACTCGATGCGCCGTCCCGCGAAGTACCTCTGGACATTGTCCTGCTGGAACGTTGAGATAAACTGGGTGAACCGATAGTCGTGTCCGAACCGTGCTCCGAGGCTGAACGGAAACGCGACTTGAAGCTGATCGAGCGCCGGGGCATTGTCGGAGACCATTGTCGCGCCGCGCGTTCCCGGGCCCCAGCGGTTGTACATGCGTCCGAGATTGACTTCCAGTCCGCGCCCGCCGTCGAGAGTAAGGTAGGCTTCGTTCAGGGCCGAGAAATCGTGCGGGCCTTTGTCGTTATCAAAAACGCGGCGGCTGTCTTCCGGCCAGTTCGAGGCCGAAACGGCGTAGCGCAGATTAGAACGTAAATTACCCAGAGCAGTAAGCCGGTAGACGCCGTTGACACCCGTGCCGGGGTCGTAGTCGCCGCCGGTCCGCAGCCGCAGCTCGGGCTGGAGATAACCACTCAGCGAGGCAGCGCGGGAAGTCGGGGCCGGGTCAGCGTCGCTGAGGTCGACTTTGTCTGCACTCAGTTCCGGATGAAGGGTCTCAATGGCCGAATGCAGGGCGGCATCTGCAGCGGCATTCTTTTCCAGGATGCCTAGATGCGCCGGATCGTCCTGAACGAGATGGGCCAGCAGCCGTGCGAGTTGTCCACGCGTATACAGGGTGTCTCCAAGAAAATCCTCCGGTGTTTCCTCTGCTCCAAATGCATTTGCCTGGGCCAGCGCGGCAAACGAATCCAGCAGAGTACTTCCCTGCGGCACGATGTCGGTCGCGGCGGCGTACACCGGGCGGCACAGGAAGCTGCACAGGAGAACGGGGAATACAAAGAAGGGGAAAAGTTTATTCATGGGCAAAAGTATTGTACCAGACAGGCAGGGGAGTGTCAACGGAGGGGGAGATTCTGTGGGAGGCCGTGAGTATGAAACCCACGGCAATGAAGTGCAGACGCCCTCCGGGCTACGGATATAAGAATAGGACTCATCTGTATTCAGCCCGGAGGGCGTCTGCTTTTCATTGCCGTGGGTTTCATACCCACGGAATCCGGCAGCATCTCGGTTATAATATAAGAAAGGAGCCGCCTGTTATGCTGAAGCACGAGACGGAAGAATCGATCTCTGAAAATGCCGCCCAGGCGCGTGTCACGCCGGACGAGCTGAATGCCGCGCTGAAAGCGCTCGATGCCGACAAGCAGCAGGTGGCCCGGCTTGAGGCAAGTACAGTTCCTATCCGTGAAGTCGTAGACGAGCTTCATCTCGATGCGACCCCGGAACAGATCTGGGCGCAGGTGCAGAAGCAGCGGGCACAAAAAGAGCAGACTCTGCCGGTCGAAGAACGCTCATCAGGAGTGACAAAAAAGGTTGTCACACGGCGGGTATTGCGCGGCTGGCGGGAAATAAAAGGCTGGGTTTGGGTCTTGTTCTGGTGCAGCGGCGGTCTCGGCTTGTTCACGCTCTCGCCTCTGTTCCATCATTCTACAGCGAATTCCAGTCAAACGATCACGATCAGTGGCGCCTCGGCGGCTGAGGAGGTTTATCCTCAAGGCAAGGATGTCGTGATTAGCGGAGATGAGGATACAATCACTCTGCACGGCAAAGCCCGAAGTGTCCTGGTGAGTGGCGACGACGATAAGATAGTGACTGATACTGTTCAGCCGGTAGACATCGAGGGGGACAACGACACGGTCAAGTGGACCTACGCTCCAAATCAAAAAAATGGCAAAGGACATGGTCATCTCGCCCCGCCAAAACTCCCATAAGCCGAAAAATGCCTTGTTTCAGGTATACTAGAAGCCTATGTCTCAAACAGTTATTCAGGATCACCTGCGAAATATCGCGATTATCGCGCATGTCGACCACGGCAAGACCACTTTGGTGGACGGAATGCTCAAACAAGGGGGCGTTTTCCGTACCAACCAAGTTGTCGCCGAGCGGGTCATGGACAAAATGGACCTGGAGCGTGAGCGCGGGATCACCATTGTTTCCAAGCACACGGCGATCACCTACGGCGACACCAAGATCAACATCGTCGATACGCCCGGGCACGCCGACTTCGGCGGCGAAGTCGAGCGGGTCATGACACTGGTCGACGGTGTCCTCCTGCTGATCGATGCCGTTGAAGGCCCCATGCCGCAGACTCGCTTCGTGCTGTCGAAAGCATTGCAGGCCGGGCATAAAGTCGTGGTGGTCGTCAACAAGATCGACCGGCCTAACTCCCGGTTCGACTGGGTCGTAGACCAGACATTCGACCTGTTCGCGGCGCTTGGCGCGACCGAAGCGCAGCTGGATTTCCCCATTGTCTATGCGATTGCTCTGCAGGGAACGGCGACGATGGATCCGAAGGTGCCGGGGACGGATCTGGGCGTGCTGTTCCAGACAATCATCGACCATCTGGACGCGCCGACGGGTGACCCGGAAGCGCCGCTTCAGCTTCGGGCGACGACTCTGGATTACGATGACTACAAAGGCCGGATCGCCATTGGGCGTGTCAACGCCGGCGTGGTCAAGAGTGGTCAGAACATTATCGTCGTCAACCGCGAAGGTGTCAACGTTCCTGGTAAGCTGGCCCAAGTGTTTATCTACCAGGGACTGAACCGGGTCGAAGTCGAGCAGGCGGAAGCGGGCGAGATCGTCGCCATTTCCGGTCTGCCCGATGTCAACATCGGCGAGACCATCGCATCGCGTGAGAACCCGGTGGCCCTGCCGATCATGCAGGTGGATGAACCGACCCTGCGGATGACCTTCGGCGTGAACACATCGCCCCTGACAGGCCGCGAAGGCCAGTGGTCGACCTCGCGCAAGCTTCGCGAGCGTCTGATGAAAGAGCTTCAGACTAATGTCGCTCTGCGGGTCGAAGATACCGACTCCGCCGACCAGTTCGCGGTCTCAGGGCGAGGTGAGCTGCATCTGGCCGTTTTAATCGAGACCATGCGGCGCGAGGGCTATGAGCTGCAAGTTAGCCAGCCGGAAGTCATCTTCCATGAAGAGAACGGCCAGAAGATGGAGCCGCTGGAAGAAGTCGAGATCGATGTCGCAGAAGAGTATTCGGGCGTCGTGATCGAGCAACTTGGACGGCGCAAAGGCGAGATGCTGGATATGTCGTCACCCGGTGACGGGCACGTGTACATGCGGTTTAAAGTGCCGACACGCGGCCTGCTCGGGTTCCGCAACCAGTTCCTGACGGAGACGCGCGGCACGGGTGTCCTGAACTCGCTGTTCGGCGGTTATATCCCGTACACGGGCGAAATGACTATTGAGCGGAACGGCAGCCTTCTTGCCAGCGAGTCGGGGATCACCACGACGTTCGGCTTGGCGGCGGCGGAAGATCGGGGTATCCTGTTTGTCCCGCACAACATCGAAGTCTACGAAGGCATGATTATCGGCAAGAATGCCCGTGACAACGACTTGGAAGTCAATGTCTGCCGCAAGAAGCATCTGACATCCATGCGCGAGTCCAACAAAGAGACGTTTATGCGTCTGGCCCCGCCGATGGTCATGTCGCTCGACCGGGCGATTGAGTACATCGGACCGGATGAGCTGGTAGAAGTGACGCCGAAAAATATCCGTATGCGGAAGCGTGAGCTGGACCCTAATCTGCGCCGCCGCAATGCGAAGTCGCCTAAGTAACAGACAATTATTATCACCAAAGAAAAGCCCCCGGCATCTGCCGGGGGCTTTTTTGTTGATTACTGCCGCTTAGCGTCGCCGGAGGCCATTTCTGCGTATCACCGCGCCGGAACTGCCGCTGCCGCTGCTGGCAGTGGTATCGGCGGGAACACCAAACAAGGTAGCGCCCGCGACTGGGGCTGCGGGGGTAGTCGCAGTAGCGGTGGTGGTCGCCGGAATGACGAACGTCGCTGTCTGGACTACTATTCCTTTTGGGTCCGTCTCCACCACAGTATGAGTCCCTGGGGTTGTAAATAGAACGACTGTGCCATCGATATCCACTGTTGTGGGGGCAAAACCAGTCGGGTAAGTGCCGATCCCTGCACCGCCGTCGATTGTGACCGTATCCCCTGGTGTGATAGCCTTGGTTCCCGATGGGGCCGCGGTCGTTACAGGGGTCGTAAAGCTCTGCAGGAATAAACCGACATCAGTGGCCGCAACCACTGGGATTACGAAGGTTGTAGCCGTAACACGCCCTTTGCTGTCGCTGACAGTGACGACAACCGTGTGGAGGCCGGAAGTCGTGCCGGCAGGAATTGTAAACGGCACGGCGGTTCCGTTAGTGCCTGTCGCGTAGGTGGCGCTAGAGAAGGCTCCGCCGACTATGTCCAAGGTCATCGGCAGGCCTGCCGTTATGCCAGGAATAGTGGAAAACTGCGAATCTGTTGAAGTCAGCGTCGCACCCGTGATGCCTGGGGCGGTGTTATCAGAAGCCGTGCCGTTTGCCAGAGCGGCCCGGAAGATAACCGACGTTCCTGGGTTGACACTCGTGACCGGGACGGCAGCCGCACCGACTTGGTTGGCTGCGTCAACGTAGCTGCCGTTAGTAGAAAACCCCAGCGGCAGAACTCCGGTAGAATTCGGATCGGCAAAAGCAGGCAGTGTCGCGCCGACCGACGTGACTGCGGTGAACCCGGAGGCACCAGTGAGGTAAGCCTGCCCACCACTTGCCGCTTGTATGCCGCTGCCTTCTACCGCAGCTTGATTGCCGGCAGCGTTTCCTACCCCGTAGAATGCAATAGGTTCCACACCATAGGCATAAGGAAGCGTATTCGGATAGCTGCCGTAGCTGTTTTTCGTAAACGAGTTGCCGCCGCAGCCTGTGAGCAGAACTGATATTGCTCCCAGAGCGCCGATTCCTGCGAGTGTTAAGTTGCGTTTTTTGTGCATGAGTAAATCCTATAATGAATGTAGAAAGTACGGCTGGAAACACGCTGCTTCCAGCCGCTAATTCAGAACCGCTGACGGAAGCCAAAAGTCAAGAACGTCGGTGTGACCTTGCTCTGGTACTGGAACCCTTCCTGACCCTGGGGGTACGCTGCTGTCGGAGCAGTATAATATGGCTCTCCTGAGTAGGTGCCTGTCGCAAGGTTCAGTGCTGTTTTCTTATCAAAGACGTTATCTACATTAAGGAACAGGCTGAAGTCAGGTGTCAGGTTGAAGTCCGTATTGATACTGATTTTGTAGTGCCAGCCCGTATGTCCAGTCACTGGATTAAGTGAAGGCAGCCTGCCGCCGCCGACTGTGATTGGGACACTGGTGAAGCTCGCCATGTTTCCTGTAGTCGAGCTGTTGATCTCGGCAAATCCAGTGCCGACCGATCCGAAGAAACCACCGCCGGAGCTGGTTGATCCGGGATAAAACGGCAGACCGCTGCCCGCGTCCAAAACGAAGGAGGACTCGATCAGCTTGTTGATGCGCTTCGTGGCGACAGCGCCGATGGTGTGTCGCTGATCCCAAGATGGAGAGAACTGCTTGCGTGCTAGCGTTTGCAACTGACTGTTAGTAAAGGCGCCGGAGCTTGCCAGGTAGCTTACAAAGTAGGGAGTGTAAACAACATCAAAAGCGCTTGTATTAGCGCGGACAACTTGATTGGTGTAGTTGACATACCCGTTCCAGTCAGACGGCTTACGCTGGAGTTTGCGGAAGGTAAACTCAAAGCCCGAAGCCTTTTCTGTGCCTTCGTTGTCATAAGTCGCACGAGCGCTTGCGATATTCGTGTAATCGGACGACGTTTGGAATGCCATCCCGTTGACCCATTTGTTGTAACCGGTGATGCCGAAGCTGTATGCGCCCTGGAACAAGCCACTCGGAGCACGCAGGCCTTTCTCAAATCCTAGGTCAAAGTCATGGGAATGCGAAAGCTTGACGGCATTGTAACTTGTCGCGCCGGCGAAAGAGGACGCCAAACCTTCCGCACCGCCATAGTTTGCAGCAGACCGATCCTGGGCGGTAGCAGCGAGATCATTTGTTGCCGTCGGCAAATCTCCGACATCAGTTGGTCCCAGGCGCTGAATGCGCCGCATGTCTGGCCGCTGAGAATTATAAGACAGGGATGATCGAAACGTCAGGTCTTGCATGGGGGTGTAGGTCAAACCAAGACGCGGGTCTGTGGACTTGGACGTAAAGCCGTTTGGCGTTGAGATTCCCTGCGACGCGAGGTATTCTGATGACTTGAGCTTAAAAGTCGTATTCTGGAAGCGCACACCGTAGTTAAAGACCAGCTTGTTTTGCGCCGCCTGAAGCTGATCCGCCAAATAGAGTGCAAAGTCCTGTGGGTAAGCAGCAAAGGTGCGATCTGTCAAACGGGAGCTGGAGGTGGTGTTTGTCGGGTCCAGGGGATTGCCGGTGAATATCTGACGCAGATAGGAGCCTTTATAGTCGTTGTAAAGCAGGCCCGCTCGCAGCACATTTACTTTGTTGATCTGACTGTAGTAGTCCACCTGGTTGCTTGTCATATTCGTTCGTGCGAACTGAAAAGCCCCGGCCGTTCCTTCGTCATGAATTGGGTCGCCTTGATGGAGCTGAGCGATGCGGTACTGAAGGAAAGAGGACGCGCCAAAATTATGCTTGTAAGTAAAGTGGTCCAGGTTATAGGTCTGGACACTATGGTCGTTGAAGCTGCTGCCGAGGTCGCGGGTGGAAATATATCTTGTACCACTTGTTGATGTCAGTACTCGGTCGGTATCGGTAAAGATTGAATTCGGAGTAGTCTGATAAGCGTTGTAGTTCTCTGCGCCATGCGCGAAATAAACGGTGTAGGTGTCGTTCGGGTCGGCATAATAATTAAATTTGCCGGCTTCATCGTGTGAAGACTGCAGATTACCGAGCTGGGTATTGTCGCCGTAATGTGTCTTGAAGACAATGGATGAGAGAGCGTAGTCAACCTTATTGTCCAGCAAAATGCCGCCTAGATTGGTCGCTCCTCCTTCGTATTTCCACTTGTCGCCTGGTCCGTTCGTGTTTTCGATATAGCCGCCAAATGTTTTGCCCGGACGAACAAGGTCGCGTCCGTTGGTGGTAATCTGGTTGAGGTAAGCTCCAGCAGAACCACCATAGTCGGCAGATGCGCCGCCGGTGATGACATTTGAGGACCGGATGCCGACAGTGACGAGGTTGGTAGCAAATTCCTGAAAGATTGGATCGCGCAGATCGATACCATCGATAGACCAGTCCACCTGGTTCCCGTCTGAGCCGCGCACATGCGGATACTGACCGGCGTCCGTGGTAACACCAGCCTTAAAGTTCAGCAGACCGGTGGATTGGTACAGGTTGTTCGGCTGGGATTTTTCCCGCTTTTCGTCCGTTGCGGTGACTGTCTGTGATGTGGATGTATCCAGCGGCTTTGTTAGGGGAAGGCGAACCGTACCGCCTTGACGCGTGATTTCTTTTTTAGTCAGAGCGAAGTCAAGTGTGCCGTTGATGTCCTGTACAATACTGATCGGCTGGATGACGGAATTAAAAGTCACAACATTGATCTGCAGTGTATAGTTTCCCGGCTGAAGACCGGCGAAGCTGTAAAAACCACTGCTGTCGGTGCGGGATGACTGAAACGCGCCCCCACCGACCGGGGTCAAGACAACTTGTGCACCCTGGATCGCTTTCCCGGCTGCGTCCTTGACCGTTCCCTGAACGCCTCCTACCTGAGCCGCATAAACTGCTGGAGCGCTCCCCGCCAAGAATGCTGCGGTAACGCCTAGAGAGGCTGTAGCTGCAAAAAGCTTAAAAGCAAGCTTTTTGGAAATTGCTTTGCGCATAGACATAATTCCCCCTTCTGAATTTGCTGGAAAAAGATACCAGATGATACGATAATGAGATCCTAAGAGAGCAATGATGCTCCGACAACCCGCGTATGCCTGACTTTCATTAGAAATGAAAGCGCTCACAAATCATCTGATTTGAAGGCTACGTGAAATGCAGGAAGCAATAACAGAGTCAGGAATAATACGCCTGACACAGTTCTAAGAAGAAGATCGGGCATCTTTGCCGAGGGTTTGTGGGGCTTTTAACAAGGCCAGACAACCTGTGAGATTAACCAGTACAGCGGCGTATGATGGCAATACAACAGTGTATCATGGAATTCTTGAAATTTTACAGGGATGGGAAATTATTTTTCACAAATTATTCATCTTCGTTCCGTCAGCCTGCTTCATAAGCAGGCTGACAGGGAAAACGAATGTTCAGCCGCCGACATTGAAGGAGATGCTCTCAGGCTGATCACGGGGGATATGATCCTGAATAGCCGGTGAGCCATGCCCACGCCTGACTGCGTCAAGGAAGCGATTGTCAAGCTCACTGCTGCCGCTACTTTCCTTGACGTGAACATCGCGGAAATGGCCGGTCTCATCGATTGTAAAGGCAATCACGACCTTCGTGCCTGTAATCGATGTAGCATCAATCCCATCAGTCGTCACATCGCTGCCTAGCCCGTCGGGATACGATGCTTCACGAGTGTCAATCGGAACCCAGTTACTTGGGTGATGTACCACAACTACCGGCGGGGGCGATGGTGTTGGTTTCGGCGCTTGTTGAATGGGCGTGGATGGCCCTGGATCATGCGTCGGCGTTGGTGGCGTCGGCGTTGGTGGGACGGGAGGTGTCGGAGGTGTCGGTGGTCCTGGGTTCGGAACGAACGGAGCGGGGTTATCCGCAGGGGGCGCCGATTGCGCTGTCAAATGGCTGGTCGTGTGCGTGTTTGTCGTCGTTCGCACTGAGACCTGGTGCGTTGGCGGCGTCGGCCGGGGTGGCGTCGGATGCGGGCGCTGGTGCTGAACGACCGGCTTGATCGGTTTGATCTTCGGCTGTACTTTGGGCGGCTTGGGCGGCGGCGGCGGGGGCTTGATCGCTTTGGGCTTGGGCTTCACCGGGATCGGCTTGAAGACTTTGATCGGCTTCTCATGCAGCATCGGCAGGGCACCGCCTTTGCCGAACAGGTTGCTGTTGGAGACAAGAGCCACCCAGCCGATGTTGACGACGACCGAGGCCACAAACGCATAGCCGAGGATGCGGTTGGAAAGCGTTCGCTCTTTCTGATTGCGGGACTGGATACTCGCCTCGTCCACTAAACCATCGCTGACAGGTGTTTCGTTCATAACATTCTTACTGCGTCGCCGCTGTGCCGTCCGGGTTCACGGGACTGGTCGCGATCATGACACCGACCGGGTCTTGAGGATGGCCCGGAATCTGTACTCCATTGACGGCATCCATCACCGTGATGATGTCTTGGGTCTGACGGGACTTGTTGACGTTCACAATGAAGACCGTATCAGGCTTGACGTTGATTCGGTTCTGCATCTCGGTTTGAAGCTGATCAGGCTGAATCTGTGCCGTGTTCAGGAAATAATTGCCGGCCTGGTCAATCGTAATGACGACTTGGGGCGGCGGCTTCTGACTCACGGCGTTGCTATCTTTCGGCAGGCTGATGTCCATGCCTTTCATCTTCACCATCGAAAGGCTGGTGAACATGAAAAAGACCAGCAGGAAGAAGATCGTGTCGATCATCGGAATGATCTCGATCCGCGCCTTCTTCATCGGCTGCTTGCGTATGCTGACCCAATTTTTCATAAAGTACTGCTTAGTTCTGAGCGGTCTTAGGCGTGGTCGCGATCATCAGCGACGCCGGATTGGCCCGCTGGGCGATGTCCAGAGCGTATTGGAACTGCTCCACCTGCTGAGTCTTATCGCAGTTGATGACAATGACGGTGTCCGGGTTCTCCGCGACACGCTCCTGCAGCGCAGGCAGGATGTCGCTGTATTTGACTTCGCCCCGGTCCACGTAATAGTTGCCTTTGTCATCCACCGTCAGCACAACTTTGGTACGCGGTTTGGACTCCGCCGTCGTGCTGACCGGCAGGGCAACCTTTTTGGCCGACATCTGCACCTGCGAGATGCTTGTGATCATGAAAAAGACCAGCAGGAAGAAGATCGTGTCGATCATCGGAATGATCTCGATCCGTGCCTTTTTAAGCTCGGTTCGCTGCAACTTCACCGCGAATGCCCTCCGCGCCGCGCAGGCTGGCCAGGATATTCATCAACTGGGTAGCCCGGACTTCCATGTCGGCGATAATCTCTTTGACTTTCTCGGTCAAGTAGTTGTAGCCGATCAAAGTCACGATAGCGATGGCAAGGCCGGTCGCCGTGGCAAGCAGAGCTTCCGCGACACCACCAGTAATGGCGTTCGGGTTGTTCAGGCCCTGTGTCGACCCGACGACATTAAACGATTTGATCATACCCGTAACCGTGCCGAGCAGGCCCAGCAGCGGCGCGATGGTAATGATCGTGTCCAGCACACCTAACCGGCGGTAAAGCAGAGGGGTTTCGCGCAGGGCCAGCTCTTCCATCGCCCGCTCGATTGAATCCGAATCGAGGTTGCGGTTGCGGATGCCGTTCGCCAGCAGTCCTGCGACCGGGCCGGGGTGCTCGTCGCAGACTGCCAGTGCATCGTTGACCCGCCCGGCCATCAGGTGTTCGCGCACCTGCTGTGAAAGCGCTTCATTGTCCGCAGACGCTCTGTTGATCGAGATAAAGCGCTCGATCATTACCATGACGGAGAGGATGGCGCAGATGAAAAGCGGGATCATGACCGGCCCGCCATCATGTATCAGCTTAAATGGATGGAATCCCATAACCTTGACTTACTCCTTAAAATGCTTGAGAAAACTGAATGCGAAAAAGCTCCCGGTCAGGTCCGAACAGCATTGTCCGGTTAACTGGGAGCCTTGATAGTAACAATTGCATCATCGCCGAGTTCCCGCGAAAGAGAAGCGGGAGACGGCATCGGCACTGAAGCGTCACGTCGGGAACAGACGATAGCGAAGAGTATACACCCTGGTATTCGCCTTTGTCAACAAGCAAGCCAGAGTGACCTGAAAGCAATCGGGAAATATTTTTGGCAGTTCGTCCTCTAAAGATTGGATCTCTCTAAACAGAGGACAGAACTGCGTCTTCAGAAGACGGATCTTCGGAAGCGATCACGATTCCAGGCAGGGTCAGCGCATGGGAAATGCAGTTGCGGCCGGAAGCCTTTGCGGCATAAAGGGCCTGATCCGCTGCGGAGACGAACTCCGCTGCATCCGGCATCGACGGCAGAAGAGTTGCAGCGCCAAGACTGGCTGTCATGGACCTCTGGGGCCAGGCCGCTTTCTCGACCGCCGTTCGCAGCCGCTCAGCCAGCACCATGGCTCCCGCCGCATCGGTCTGAGGCAGGATGATAATGAACTCTTCGCCGCCGTATCGCGCGAAGAAATCGGTTTCTCGCCCCTGATTGCGAACGACATCTGCGAGAAGCCGCAGGACTTCGTCGCCTGCCGGGTGCCCAAAACTATCGTTGTAGGATTTGAACGAGTCCACATCCATCAGCAGCAGCGAAAGCGGGGTGCCGTAACGCCGTGCCTGGCCCACCTCCTGAGTGATGCGTTTCTCAAAAGCCCGCCGGTTGCCGAGCCCTGTCAGGCTGTCATGCAGGGCCAGCGTCTCAAGCTGATGATTGACCGCCTCAAGCTGGTCTTTCTGCTGTTCCAGCACGGCGGCGTATTCTGTGATTTGAACCATCTGCCGCGTGATCTGGTCCGTGCTGCGACGGCGCTCCGTGATGTCCGTGAATGTGGCGACAACGGCGTAGGGCGCGGATGCGCCGGACCGGAACAAAGGTTTGGCGTTGACCGAAACCCAGAGCATCTCGCTCTGACCGATCTGGCTGATTTCGCGGCTCCCGCGCGGCAGTCCCATCACGACATCACTTTGCGGCTCCCCACGGCGCAGGGAGGCGATGAGGGGGTAGCTGCCCTGCGGGAACTTTGTGCCGTCTTCCCGGATCCCCTCGAATTCAGGGTTCAGGGGCCGCAGGCCATACATCTCTGTCCGTGTCCGCATCAGAATCTGCTCGGCACTGTCATTCCAGAGTGTAACAAGTCCGGCAGCATCGACGACGATCAGGGCTTCGGACATAGAGGCAATCGCGATGCGGAACCGCTCTTCGCTTTCTCGGATCGCATCTTCCGCCTGACGCCGCACGACCTCGCCGCCGATCCACTGGGCCATCAGACGCATCAGCTCACGGTCGCCGCTGGTGAAGAGGTGCGGATGCGGCTGCCTGCCGGCAAAACAAAGCGTTCCCCAGATGGCACCATTAATCCGCACCGGCGTTCCCAGGTAGGCTTCCAGTCCGAAAGTGTGGTAGGCGGTCGATTCGCTCCGCCCGGTCGCACCGGCCTCCTCGAAGCTGACAGTATCCGCCATCTTCAGCGCTTCGGCGCAGTAGGTATCGCAGACAGGAAGAGCGGCACCGGGCACAATCGTGGAATCAGGCGAGATTGCCTGAATTATCTGGTAAGAAGATCCTACCACCTGGGCGAGAATGCCGATGTCAAGGCCGAACTGAGCGGCACCGAGGGTCAGCAGCTCACTTGTCTTTTCTTCGAAGGACAGTCCCTGCTGGGATGTTACATTGTAGAGCGTGTGCATCCGCTCCTCGCTGCGCCGCAGAGCGTCTTCCGCCCGGTGCTGAGGGCTGATGTCGATATCCGCGCTGATTGCGCCCGTGATCTCGCCGTCAAGGCCGCGCAGGGGGAAAATGCTGCAATACAAGTTGATACAGGAACCGTCGGGCCTGCGGTAAGTCCACTCGATGCCTTCCTGACGCGCCCCGTCGAAGACAGCCGCAATGGCATCGACTAACTCAGGATTGTCCGCAGGCACATAGAGGGTTTCCCAGATCGATTCCGACCAGATCGCAGGAAGCGCATAGAGCTGCTCGAACGCCCGGTTCCATTCCATGATTCGCCCGTCTTTGTCGAAGCAAACACAGGCAGCCGGCAGGCCCTGGAACAGCTCCTGGAACCGGTCTGAAGACTGGGCCATGAGAGCATTCGTTGCTGCCATGTTCTGGGAGTTTGCTTCCGTGTCCTGCTGCTGCACGGCCTGGAAGAGTTTTGCCTGCGCCGCGTCGTCAGCACTGTGCTGAAGCTGAAGAATTGCCCAGGCCGTCAGGCTGGTCAGCACCAGGCCCAGCCCGATCATGACAAAGGGCAGCATACTCGGTATTTTTCTGAGAACCAGGAAGCCGAGCAGCGGCGCAAGAATGCCGGAAGCGAATGCATAACGACGAGGAGAACACAAAACTCGTCGAAGACTGATGGTAGAAAGTTTGTTCATAGACGCAATAGTGGCTCAGAAAAATTATCGGTTTTCGGCAGGTAAAACTAGAGATGTTCACAGGTCTTAAGAGAAAGCTTACCCGGTTTAGGGGGCTTTTCATCGCGGTATCTGTAAATGCGTCGAATCAAGGAGAAAATTATGAGCGAAAGCACAGCGGAGAAAGTGGATGCGGCACACTCGCCGCACGGCGAGATGGGACAGAAGTACCTTGCTTCCGGCAAGTCTGTCGCCATGCGGCTCTGGGAAGAAACGCCGATGAACGAGCTGAAGCCGCCTGCAGCGCGGGAATATGAAACTGTCGGTTATGTCATTGCAGGCCGGGCCGAGCTGCACTTGGAACGGAGCGAGATTATCGCGCTGGCACCAGGCGATTCCTGGACCGTGCCGCAGGGCGTGTCGCATACGTACAGGATTCTGGAGCCATTTACGGCTGTCGAAGCGACTTCGCCCCCTGCCCCAGGACAGAGGACATAACAAATTAGAACGCGAGTCCGATGTGACTGATGACTTTTTGGAGATACTCAAACAGTGCAAGGCCGACGGGCAGAATGCTGGAGACCAATTTGGCGGGGCAGGCAGTGGGACCGGAAACGGGATTCCGACGGGACTAGCTAACAATTTTTGGTTCGCAACAGGGATTGAATGTTCGTACCCGACCATCAATCAGGGAAGCCTCCGGCGTGACCTGCTGGAAGAATGCGGCCATTACGTGCGTTGGAAGGATGATCTTCGTCTCGTCCACGAGCTTGGACTGCGCTTCCTGCGCTACGGCCTGCCGTACCATAGGATTCATCTGGGGCCAGGCCGCTACGATTGGGAGTTTGCGGATTTAGAGCCTGTTATGCACTTTGTAGGCTTGTTTGGTCTGATTTGCCCCTGGCGCGGCTGAATTTAGAGTATTTCGGCCAGCAACCCGCGTTATTCGGGTTCGGCTAAGCAAGTAGGCTGATAAACAATATCCGTAATAGCTGCCTGCTGTTCTAAAAAAGTGCATAACAGGCTCTAGGGATGGCGGAGATGCGGCGTCTCGACATCACGCCGATTCTGGATTTGATGCATTTCGGCGTTCCTGATTGGCTCGGTAATTTCCAGAACCCCGAGCTGCCGCTGCATTTCGCCGATTACGCCGATGCTGTCAGCGAACGTTATCCCTGGGTGCGCTATTATACGCCGGTCAACGAGATCTATGTTTCTGCCGATGCCAGCGCTCAAAAAGGCCTCTGGAACGAGCAGCTTAAAACTGATCGCGGTTTTGTTACCGCAATCAAACATCTATGCGCCGCCAGCATCCTCGCGAATCAGCGCATCGCACGGCGTCGGCCTGATGTTATTATCGTCCAGAGCGAGTCCGCCGAGTTCATTCACCAGATGAAGGCCGAACCTGACAAGCGGGTTATTCTTCAGAACGAGCTTCGTTTCTTGGCACTGGACCTTCTCTACGCAAAACGTCCCAGCTCCGATATTTGTCTATACATGATGGATAACGGTCTGACTCGTGCTCAGTATGAGTGGTTTATGGCCGGGAAGCCGCCCGGCTATCAGGTAATGGGAAATGATTACTACGGGCGCAATGAACACTTATTGCTGCCGGACGGCACGATGCTGGAAGCAGAGGATATTATGGGCTGGTACGGCTTGACTCAGCTTTACTACCAGCGTTATTACAAGCCGATCATGCACACGGAGACCAATGTCATGGATCCCGATGCCGCCCCAGTCTGGCTCTGGAAACAGTTTCGTAACGTCTTGCGGATGCGTGCGGACGGAGTGCCGGTACTGGGCTTCACCTGGTACAGCTTGATCGATCAGATCGACTGGGATGTTGAACTGGCCGAAAAGAAAGGCACGGTCAATCACTGCGGGCTGTATGACTTGAACCGCAATCCGCGCCCGGTTGCGGCTGCCTACCGGCAGCTTTTGGAAGAGTTCGGGCAAATGTCTTTGGTGGCGCACGGCGAAATTTTTGCCGTCAACTCCGGGCCGGCGCGTTTAAAAAGCGATGTTTAGATCGCCCCCTAGCTCCCAATAACGGGGGAATTGGATAGGGCGAACACAAGAGAATACGGACGAGCATAAGAGAATACGGACGAACACAAGGTTCGCCCCTACGGGGCAGGGATATAGAAAGCAGCAAGCATATGTCGGATGAAATCGAGTCGGGATTTTCGCGCCGCAATTTCTTGAAGACAGCGGGGCAGGGGCTTGTGGCCGTGGCTTTAGTCGCGGACGCTGTCCCGAAGGCGTCCGCACAGGCAGCCGCCACGTCGCCGACTTCGTCGGAGACGAGGCCAATTCCCCTGCCTCCTACCAGTGCGCCTACCGAAGTCACACCTGAGCAGGCTCCCCTGCCGCTCCCGCCAAGTCGGAAGCTGGGCGTTGCTGTGGTCGGGCTGGGAAATTTAGCTTTGGCCCAGGTCATTCCGGCGTTTGGCGAGTCCAAGTACTGCAAGCTAACTGCACTGGTCAGCGGCTCTCCCGATAAAGCCCGGGAAGTGGCGGCTCAGCATGGCGTTCCCGCCCGCAGTATCTACTCTTACGAGAACTACGACACTATCAAAAATAACCCAGATGTCGATATTATCTACATCATATTGCCGAACTCGATGCATGCGGAATATACTGTTCGCGGCGCTCAGGCCGGAAAGCATATTTTGTGCGAGAAGCCTATGTCGACATCGGCGGCGGACTGCCAGCGAATGATCGATGCCTGCCGCAAGGCGGACCGGAAGCTGATGATCGCCTACCGTATCCAATACGAGCCGAACAACCGGTACATGCGGCAGCTCGTTCAAAGTCAACAGTATGGACCAGTCAAAATTATTGAGTCGGTCAACGGGCAGAACCAGGGCGATCCGAACCAGTGGCGTCAGAAAAAAGCGCTGGCAGGCGGGGGGGCGCTGCCGGATGTGGGGCTGTACTGCCTGAACACAACGCGCTTCCTGACTGGCGAAGAGCCGACGGAAGTGATCGCTAAAACCTACAGTACGCCCGGTGATCCGCGCTTCCAAGAGGTCGAGGAAAGTGTCGTCTGGCAGATGAGCTTCCCGTCGGGTATCCAATCGAACAATACGACTTCTTACGGCTTCCATGAAGACCGGCGCTACCGAGTCCATGCGGCGGCGGGCTGGTTTGGACTCGACCCAGCCTATTCCTACCACGGTTTGAAGCCGGAGATTTCGTATGCGACCGGCAGGATCGCTCACCGGGACCAACCTACCATCGGCGATAAGAACCAGTTTGCACTGGAAATGGATCATATGGCTGAGTGTGTCATGCAGAACAAGACGCCGCACACACCGGGCGAGGAGGGTTTGCAGGACCAGCGGATCATGGAAGCGATCTACGAGAGTGCGAAAACAGGCAGGCCCGTGAAGCTGCCGCTGATTACAACGCGGGATACGTTTCGGGGTGCGGAGCCGTCGAGCGAGGGATAGTGGGAGGCCCCCCAGCCCCCAATAATGGGGGGGTATGAGGGATGGTGTTATGGGGTGGCGAATGCCGGGGGATTGAGTGCCACGGAGCAGGAGCCACGGAATAAATTCTGAGGCTCGGAAGCGCCCAGTGTCGAGGCGACACAAGAAAAAGCGACCGGCGGCCATTTGGCTGTCGGTCGCTTTTTGATGATGCTTGCTGCGTACAGCTATTAGTGGACGGCTTCGGCGTTCTGGTAAATCTCGAAGAGGAACCAGGTGCGGCGCTCGGCATCGTCCAGGTAGGTTTCCAAAAGGTTGCTGGTGGCAATGTCTTTGTTGTCGTCAGCGACTTCGGCGGCTTCGCGGAGCTGCTGGGCAATGTGGCGGTTGTCGAGCATCAGGCGGTGGACCATTTCCTGGGGATCGACAAATTCGTCGTTGTCATCGTGGATAGTCTGAAGCTGGCCGACATGGCTCAGAGAACGGATTGATGTCCCGCCGATTTTGCGGAGGCGCTCGACCATCGGATCGATGCTTTCAAATATCTGGGTGGCCTGCTTGTCGAATAGCAGATGCAGGTCGCGGAAGCGGGGGCCGGACAGGTGCCAGTGGAAGTTCTTAGTCTTCGCGTACAGGGCGAATGCATCGGCGATGAGTGGGTTGACGGCGTCAGTAACCGCTTTTGCCTGTTCGGAAGTCAGGTCTGTCGGCGTCGAAAGCTGAGGCGGGGCGGGATAAGTCTTTGGGAAGCCTTCCGAGCGGGTCTGGGCGGGAGTGCCATCGGCATCGTGACCGTTTTTGGCGGCTGTCGTTGATTTATGTGCGGTGGTTGTCATTGGTGGGTTCCTTTGAGTTCAAGTCTCCAGGTCGATTGGACTGCGGCTGTGCTTAACTGCGTTTTACCCAAAACTGCGGCATACCACGCGGCATAAGACGTTTCTTATCATACAAGCTATTATTAATCTGAGTTAACAATTACAAGTTAAATGTGTTCGCTGGGGTTTAGAATATTTTTAACCACGGTAACATTGATCCGATATACATGAGTCAAACAAAAACAAAGTATTTGCTGAAGAACAAGGAGTTTTGATGAAAAAGTTTTCGCCACTGTTTGCGGCACAGACCCTGGTCGGTCTGGCAGCGTTAGGCCTTCTCGCCGGTTCCGCATCGGCACAGGCGACTTCCGGTTCGGTCACGGTCGGCAGCGCCAAGATCGCTTACCGCGTTCAGGGGCATGGGCCTGCAATGATGCTGGTTCACGGCTACCCACTTTCGGGCGAATTGTTCGCCAAAAACCGTGCTGCACTGTCCCGCCGCTATACCGTCGTCACCCCGGACCTGCGCGGCTTCGGTGACAGCACTACCCCGGACACAAAAGGCGGAGTAGAGCTTTACGCAAAAGATATGCTGGCTGTTATGGATCATCTGCACGTGCAAAAAGCTATCATCGGCGGCATGTCGATGGGTGGACCTGTGGTGCTGGAAATGTACCGCGAAGCTCCGCAGCGGTTTCGCGGCATGATCCTGATCGACTCGACTTCGTCGCCGGCAAACGATGTCGAAAAGGCTCAGTGGCCCGGCTTCGGCGATCAGGCCCGTGACAAGGGTGTCGCTTCTATGATTCCTGTTTTGATGCCGCAGATGCTGACAACTGCGACTCGCATGTCGGACCCAGCTTTGATTAAGTTCGTGGGCGGGATTGTCAAGAAGGGTTCTGTGGACGCCGCCGTCGGTGGAGGCAGCACACTTGCGACCCGTCCCGACTCCCGGCCTACGCTGGCCCATGTCAAAGTGCCTGTGCTCTTTGTGGTCGGCTCCGACGACCCGATCTACCCGGTCGAGATGGACCAGAAGATGCATCAGGATACGCCCGGCTCACGCCTTGCGATTATTCCCGGCGCGGCCCATGCGGCGATCATCGAGAAGCCGGAAGCCTGCAACCGAGCCATTGAAGCCTGGGCCAGCAGCGTCCGCTAGAGGATTTAAGAAAAGTGAACTCACCCGGCAGCAGATGCCGGGTGAGTTTTTTGTGTTTTTCTTATCATACATATGTGTAAAACTAAATAGATTAATAAGCAGTTAAGCGCATTTACTGATGTTTAGAATTGCTTTTGGAACGGTATTATTGACCCCGGAAGCTATTTTTAGGAGGCACAAATTCATGATTGACGACAACGAAGAAACGACGCAGGAAGACACTGAAACCACTGACCACAGCCCCGACGCGGCTCAGGTAGGAACGTCCGACGGCGACGGTGACAGCGGTTAAGGAAAGAATTATTATGGCACTGACAGTAATCGCCAAGTTCCAGGCTAAGCCCGGCATGGAAGATAAAGTCAAAGAAGGACTGATTGGAATGCTTGCACCATCGCGAGCTGAATCCGGCTGCCTTAATTATGATGTTTTCCAATCGAATGACGACCCTGCAATTCTTTTCACATACGAAAATTGGACCGGCAAAGAGGCTTTGGATGCCCATATGCAGACACCAAACTTTAAGGAGTTAGCCGAGGCCAGCAAAGAAATGCTTGCTAAGCCAATGGAAATCGATTTACTTACTATGCTCGATAATTAGGAGACCTTTATGAAAGCTGTCGTTTACAAAGGCGTCAAACAAGTCGCTGTCGAAGACATTGAGATGGCCCGTATCGAAGAGAAGACCGATGCCCTTCTCAAAATTACTTCTGCTGCTATCTGCGGCTCCGATTTGCATATGTATGATGGGCGAACGACGTTTGAAGTCGGTCGTTCTATCGGCCATGAGATCATGGGCGTGATCGAGAGCATCGGCGACGCCGTCACGCAGATCAAGCCCGGCGACCGGGTCGTGCTGCCGTTCAACATCGGCTGCGGCGACTGCTTCAACTGCAGCCGGCAGTTTTCCAGTGCCTGCCTTGTCAACAACCCGGAAGGTGTCGGCGCGGGCTTCGGTTACGCCGGACTGGGACCGTATCAGGGCGGGCAGGCGGAATATATTCGTGTGCCGTATGCCGACTACAACTGCCTTAAAGTGCCGGGGACACCAGGCGATGCGTTTGAAGACAAGTTTATTCTTCTGGCAGACATCTTCCCAACCGCTTACCATTCTACTGAGCTGGCTCAGGTCCGCCTCGGCTCGACAGTCGCGATCTACGGCGCGGGCCCTGTCGGAATGCTGGCTGCGTACAGCAGCCTGATCAAGGGTGCAAGCGAAGTCTATGTGGTCGACAGCGTGCCGGAGCGGCTTGAAAAAGTTAAAGCAATCGGCGCGACTCCGATCAACTTCAAGGACGGCAGCCCGGTCGAACAGATCCAGGACATCCGCAAGAACAACAAAATTCTCAAAGATTCGTATCGCCCCGGCGACGAAAAGATGAAGGGTGTCATGTGTGGCATCGACGCTGTCGGCTACCAGTCTCATGATGAAGGCAATCCGGATATGGAGCGCCCGAATCAGGTGACGAGCGACCTGCTGGAACTGATCAACCCGACTGGCGCGTTAGGCGTCATCGGTGCCTTTATGCCCCAAGACCCCGGCGGCGTGGATGAAAATGCCAAAAAAGGCATCTACGAGATTCCGTGGGCGTCGTTGTTCGAGAAGGGCATCACTGTCGGTGCGGGTCAGGCTCCTGTCAAGCGCTATAACGTGATGCTGCGTGATTTGATTCTGGCCGGTAAGGTCGATCCGTCGTTCATTATCAGCCACGATATGCCGCTTGAAGGCGCTCCTGATGCCTACGCGAAGTTTGACAAGCGGGCGGATGGCTACACGAAGGTCATTCTAAAGCCTCAGCAGAAGGGCTAGTTTCGAGAGAGGTCCCCCCGGCCCCCAATAATGGGGGAGTTCGATTAGAACGCGTAGGGGTGCTGCTTGCTGCATCCTCTTTGCAATCTTGCTCCCCCATTATTGGGGGCCGGGGGGCTATTTTTAGGAGAACATCACTTTGCGCCCCCTTACACTCTTCATTATTTCCGCTCTGCTGCCGTTCGCTGCTTTTACAGCTCAGGCGCAGAGTCCGGAACCAGTCGCCCGCTTTTATGGTCCGATGCCGACGGGCGTTACCGTTTCGCATACAGGGCGTGTCTTCGTCAACTTTCCACATTGGGGTGATGATGTCAAGTTTACGGTGGCTGAAGTCGTGAACGGTCAGGCTGTCGCTTATCCGAACGCTGAAGTCAACAAGATCAACAAAGCGAACCCTGCCGCGTGTCTGTATTCTGTGCAGAGTGTCGTTGTCGACCCGAAAGACCGGCTGTGGGCGCTGGATACCGGAAGCCTCAAGCTGGGGCCGAATGTCGCAGGCGGGCCGAAGCTGGTCTGTATCGACTTGACCACCAATACGATTACCCGCAAAATCTTTTTCCCGCGCTCCGTTGTCACGCCTGCCACTTACTTGAACGACGTTCGATTTGACCTGCGGCGCGGCAAGGCGGGAACGGCGTTTATCACCGACTCCGGCGGGAAGTCCGATAACGGCATTATCATTGTCGATTTGGCGTCGGGGAAGAGCTTCCGGCGGCTTGGGAAAGAGCCCTCGGTCAAGCCTGATACCAAAGTCATCGGCATTGTCGACGGCTTCCCGCTGATGGAGCGCAAGCACGGTCTTTCGCCGCAAGTGCCGAAGTTTGCGTCTGACGGCATTGCGATCAGCCGCGACGGCAACACACTCTACTACTGTCCGATTTCCAGTCGTCAGCTTTACAGCGTCAGCATTGATGCCATGGTGGACCGGAGCAAATCTGAAAGCGAAGTCGCGGCAACGATCAAAGATTTAGGCGTCAAAGGCATGTCGGATGGTCTCGAGTCGGATGCGGCGGGCGGGATTTATGCCGGTGATGAAGAGCAATCTCAGGTCAAGTACGGCAAGCCGGGCGGTCCTTACAAATTGCTGGCTCAGGTCCCCAAAAGATTTTGGATCGACACGTTATCCGTGGCAACAAATGGGTATCTGTATTTTACGGCCAATGAGCTTGCTCTCCTGCCGACTTACCATAACGACAAAGATCTGCGGGTCAAGCCGTATCTGCTGTACCGGACGAAGATCTCTGCACAGCCGGTGCTCTTGAAATAACAAACTGAAGCAATAACAAAAGGAACTAAGCAATGGCAACAGACAATGCAATCGCCGATGCAATCGGCGTCGCGCCTAATATTGGGAGTAACGAGCGCTGGCTGACCGCCATCGCCGGTGGGACATTAGCGACTTACGGCCTGATCGCCCGCACTCCAGTGAGCCTATTTATGGCCGCCGCCGGTGTGTATCTGGTTGCTCGCGGGGCATCCGGGTACTGCCCTGCCTACGCCGCGTCCGGCGTTGATAAGTCGGAAACGACCGGCACGGACAAGGACGCAGTTCGCAAGAAGCTGGGCGCGGTCGGGATCAAAGTCACCCATGCCGTCACAGTCCTTAAGCCCGTCTCAGAGCTGTATGCGTACTGGCGCGACTTTACCAATCTGCCGCATATCATGGATCATTTGGAATCTGTGACCGTGCAGGACGGCGGCAAGTCGCATTGGGTTGCCAAAGCGCCGCTCGGTAAGACTGTTGCCTGGGATGCCGAGATCATCAACGAAGTCGAAAACGAAGTCATCGCCTGGCGCTCCCTGCCCGGTGCAGATGTCGACAATGCCGGCGCGGTCACATTCAAACCCGGTCCTGTCGGTCGCGGTACTGTCGTCCGTGTCGAGTTGTCTTACGCGCCTCCCGCCGGTAAAGCGGGTGCGGCTGTCGCGAAGCTGCTGGGCGAAGAGCCGACAAAGCAGCTTGATGATGATCTGCGTCACTTCAAGCAGCTAATGGAAACCGGTGAGCGTCCGACCACCGAAGGGCAGTCGTCAGGCCGTGGGCCGGACAAAGACCAGGTCAAGTAGAACGAAAGGCACATATTATGAAAGCACTCTGCTGGTACGGCAAAAACGATGTTCAGGTCAGCACGGTCCCGGACCCCAAGATCCTGAACCCACGCGACGCCATTATTAAAATCACGTCCACCGCCATTTGCGGCTCCGACCTGCACCTTTACAACGGCTTTATTCCGACCATGGAAAAAGGCGACATTCTCGGCCATGAGTTCATGGGCATCGTCGTAGAGCTTGGGCCGGAAGTCAAGAACCTCAAGATCGGCGACCGGGTGGTCGTTCCTTTCGATATCGCCTGCGGTAGCTGTCATTACTGCTCGACCAGTCGATTCTCTCTGTGCGACAACTCCAACCCGAACGCGCTGATGGCGGAAGAGCTTTATGGCTACGCTCCTGCGGCACTTTACGGCTACTCCCATCTGTACGGCGGTTACGCGGGTGGACAGGCGGAATATGTCCGTGTGCCGTTCGCCGATGTCGGCCCGATTGTTGTCCCGGATGACCTGACCGATGAGCAGGTGTTGTTCCTAACCGACATCTTCCCGACCGGTTACCAGGCGGCTGAATACTGCGGCATCACACCCGGTGACACTGTCGCCGTTTGGGGCTGCGGCCCTGTCGGTCAGTTCGCGATCCAGAGCGCCTATATGCTGGGCGCGGAGCGGGTCATCGCCATGGACCATATCCCGGAGCGTCTGGCAATGGCGCGGGACAAGAGCAAGGCCGATGTGGTCAATTACGAAGAGCAGGACAACCTGTTCGAGACGCTCAAAGAGATGACTGGCGGACGCGGCCCGGATCACTGTATCGATGCCGTCGGTCTGGAAGCCCACGGCACGGGGCTCGGCAATATCTACGATAAGACGAAAGAGCTGGCCCGTTTGACTTCCGACCGCTCCAATGTTTTGCGTCAGGCCATTCAGTGCTGCGCCAAGGGCGGTACGGTGTCGTCGCCGGGTGTTTACGGCGGCTTCCTCGACAAGTTCCCGATGGGCGCGGCTTTCGCCAAGGGCCTGACTCTGAAGATGGGCCAGACTCATACGCAGCGCTATCTGAAGCCGCTTCTGGAGACCATTGTCCAGGGCAAGATCGACCCGACCTTTGTCATCACGCACCGGCTGAAACTGGCGGATGCGCCGGAAGGCTACAAGATCTTCAAGGAAAAGAAGGATGACTGTATCAAGGTCGTGCTGACGCCGTAGAAGATTTGCCCCCACCCCCGCCGCTTCGCGTCGACCCCTGCCCCCGCAAGCGGGAGAAGGGTAGGAATAAGATTAGGATAAGAAGCAAGGCAAAAAGCTTCCACCTGACTTCACTCCCCGATCTTACCCCTCTCCCGCTTGCGGGGGCAGGGGTCGACGCGAAGCGGCGGGGGTGGGGGTTCCGAGCTTCCCATCAACCATGAGCAAAACCACCCGAAACCTATTCCTCATACTCGGCCTCGCCGCACGAGCGCTCATCCAAAAGCAGCGTGAAGCGGATCTGCATGGTCAAGTTGTACTCATCACCGGCGGCTCACGTGGGCTTGGGCTTGCGCTGGCACATGAGTTCGGGCGGCACGGCTGCCGCCTGGCGATCTGTGCCCGTGACAGCGAAGAGCTGGCACGAGCGCAGCAAGAGTTAGAGAGTCACGGTTTTGAAGTCCTGACAACAGTCTGTGATTTGACTTCGACAAGCCAAATCGAGCAGATGATCGGGGATGTCACCGGGCATTACGGAAAGATCGACATCTTAGTCAATAACGCTGGAATTATCGAAGTCGGACCGGTGCAAAACATGCAGCGGAAAGACTTTGAAGAGGCCATGGCAGTCGATTTCTGGGGCGTGCTTGATACTATTCTCTTTGTTCTGCCTCAGATGCAGGTCCGGAAATCGGGGCGGATCGTCAACATTACTTCGATTGGCGGCAAAGTCAGCTTCCCACATCTGCTTCCCTATGCTGCTGCCAAGTTTGCGGCAACGGGTTTGTCCGAAGGCCTGCGCTCCGAGCTTTTGCGTGACAGCATTGTCGTGACAACCATTGTTCCGGGTCTGCTTCGGACAGGCTCTTACTTTAATGCATTGTTCAAGGGAAACAAAGCAGGTGAGTTTGCCTGGTTCAGTATCGGGGATAACCTGCCCGGTGGTTCTATCAGCGCCGAGCGGGCTGCCCGAGAGATCGTGTCTGCCATGCGTCGCGGCGAGGCCGAGCGCATTTTATCCGTCCCTGCTAGTCTGCTGACTCGTGCTCAGGGGATCGCGCCCAATACGACCAGCGCTTTGCTGACATTCATTAATAATGCAGTCCTGCCGCCGCCGTCGGATAAGCCGGGAAGCGATACGATCAGTACGGGAACTGAAGCCGCCCCATTGGTCCCCGCACGTCCGTTTTTCGATGCGGTAACGACGCTGGGGAGATCGGCGGCAGAGCGGCTGAATGAGAAGGTCTGAGGCTACTGCGGGGAAGAAGAATGTCGGGGGGGGGGGGGG